>JANOQB010000138.1:0-9601 GCA_031422215.1 Cytophagales bacterium
GTTTTGCACCGAGCAATTTTCCTTCGATGCACTCACCGCTCCACTTCCAATGAGATTGTGTATTGGCATCCGTTAAAATTCCCTTACCCAAGTCATATCGAAATGTCAAGGTATCTCTTTGAAAAACATGAAAGGAAGCCATGTCATTTTCCAACACAATCAATAGTGAAACGCCCGCCAACTCATCGTTGATGGCACGCAAATCCTTTAAGTCATTCCAGTCGTATGCTTTTGAATGCAATCCCATTGGCACACCCACCACCCACGATTTACCTTTCCACGAAAGTGAATCTGGTTTGGTGAGTTCCCCCGTGCTCTTCCCTTCATCATAATTCTTCAACCCCTCATACTCTTCGATAAATAAACTATCAGGTTGCATCACCAACGTATTGGGATGTTGATTTATCCAAGCATCCAAACGCATTTGCTCTGAAGGGATTTCGTTTATAAACTTCCCTTTCAATGGCCCCACCACGGCTTCACCATTCGCCTGCCTCCACCAACTTTTAGTGCGGCTGTCTTCAAACATAGCATTGAAATGATCCATGCCCACCAACCGAAAATCTTCCGGTATTCCATCTACCTGTGGAGCATACACACGGCCTGTGCGGCAAACCGTACAATAAGTTACCATCACGGGCTCACCACCAACAGTATCGCGCACTTGATGATGGTAGCCGATGATCTCAATAGCATAGGCTTTTGCCTGTCCGTTGATGTCAATCCCTAACACCAACTGGTGCGCTTTAACTTTATTTTCCGCTGCGTTTAAAAACAATTTTCTCTCCGGCTGATGAAACATTTTATCGGCCAAAAACCGAAAGTTGAAAAGATAGGCTACTACAAGCCATGCCATCAATCCAGCCATAGCTGCCAACATTATTCTCCTACTTCCCGATACTATAAAATAGTAAGTTGGATAGGCGATCAGCAACAACCCGGCAATCCTGAAAAGATTTATGTGCAACCCAATGAAGTATGCCACCTCAATCGTTTCATTTCTTTGGCTTCCAGGAAAAGGCATAATGAAATACACACGGAGTATTTCTGCCGCCAGTAATACAAAAAGTGCGAAAGCAAAGAGGAACCATCTCATCGTAAAAATTGTGTAATCCGGTCTATCAGTAAATCGACTTCCTCCAACTCCGAGTTAAACTTCACATCGGTCCATCCCAGCCGAACCTTCATTTCCTGTGCAATTGATATCTTGTGGTCGTTTACCAATTTAATATTAAAATACATAATGCCAGTTCTGCGCACGAGAAAATCCTGTAACGAACAAACCATTTCATGTTGAAGACAAAAATCCAATTCTGCTTTGAGCAAAGATAGCTCGGGGCTCTCTTTATCGAAATCAGATTCAAGGTCAATTAATATCCGGTCGGTTTGTCTGCCATAGTTTTCTACGAGGTATTTTGCGGTTGACTCAGATAACTCCAGGCTCGTTAACCTCTTGCTCATCTCAACAATATATTTTTTAACGGTTGCAAAATCATCAAAGTGAGAATGGGTGAGTTTGATTTGATGGGTGAAGCATGGTTTTAAATTCCGCTCTTCAAAATTTTTCTCTACTACCAGATCTACAACGCGCTCGGCCATCTTTCTATACCCGGTAAGTTTCCCACCTGCAATAGAAATTAACCCTGAAACAGATTCAAAAATTTCGTCTTTGCGCGAAAGTTCGGAGGCAGATTTTCCATCTTCATGGATCAATGGTCGCAGCCCCGCCCAACTGGATTCGATATCTTTCAACGTCAATTGCACCGATGGAAATGTTGCCTTGACGGCAGCCAATAAATATGCAGCGTCATCGTGCGTGGCGAACACTTCATTTTTATCACCAGTATAATCGGTGTCCGTTGTACCAATGTAGGTGCTTCTGCCACGGGGGATGGCAAAAATCATCCGGCCATCGTCCACATTAAAATAGATGGCTTGCTTCACAGGAAGTTTCTCCTGTGGCACCACAATGTGTACTCCTTTGGTGAGGTGCAGGCTCTTACCTTCCTTCGATTTGTTTACTTGGCGAAGTTCGTCCACCCAAGGCCCTGCGGCATTCACCACCACCGTTGATTGAATCGTAAAATCTTTTCCAGTCAGTTGATCCTGTACGCTCGCGCCCGAAATTCTTCCGTTGCTGTAAACAAAGTCCAGCACCTTTGCATAGCTTAGAATAGAGGCACCATGCTGAACAGCCGTTTTTATTATTTCAATCGTTAGCCTGGCATCATCCGTTCTATATTCGGCATAAATGGCACCGCCTTTCACATCATCTTTGCGCAGCAACGGCTCATATTTTAGTGTTTGTATTTTGGTGAGCATCCTTCTGCGATCCTCTCCTTCAACACCCGCCAGCCAATCGTACATTTTCAACCCAATGGATGTAAGCCAATAGCCCATCCCTTTTTTCTCTGAAAGAGGCAGCAACATTTTTTCGGGCACAACCAAATGTGGTGCGAGCGAATGAACAATGGCGCGCTCGCTGCCAACTTCTTTTACCAATCCAAATTCCAATTGTTTTAAATAGCGCAGGCCACCGTGAATTAATTTGGTTGAGCGACTGCTGGTGCCAAAAGCAAAATCATTTTTTTCCACTAACGCTGTTTTCAACCCACGCGAAGCAGCATCCAATGCAATGCCCGCACCGGTTATGCCTCCGCCAATAACCAATAAATCGAAATGCTCAGATTCAAGTTTAGAAAAAATTTCAGGACGATGAAAAATTGAGAAGCTCATTTTGTAGGAGGTAGGAGTTAGGAGATAAGAGTTAGTATTTTTTCTTGGATTTGGTTTTGAAAAGAAGTCAGAAGTCAGAATTTAGGAGTTAGAATTTAGGAGTTAGGAGGATTGTTTCTGGAGTTTGGATTTGAATTTGTGTTTGAAAAGAAGTTAGAATTTAGAAGGCAGAATTTAGGAGTCAGAGGTCAGAATTTAAGAGTTAGGAGGCTTGTTTCTGGAGTTTGGATTTGGATTTTAAAAGAAGTCAGAATTTAGAAGTCAGAATTTAGGAGTTAGGAGATTCGAAGATGTTCGTGTTGATCTGCTTACCGATTTAAAGTCGTTAATAAACCCAACCACAGTGATCACCGATTACCGACTACTGACCACCCCTGTCCGTCAGGCGGGGATTACCGACCAACAATTACTTGTTACTTTTAAACTCAATCCACCCAACCTTTGGTACGCTCTATCGCCTTCAGCCAGCCTTTATAAAGTTTGGATCGCGTTTCCTCATCCATCTGTGGATTAAACCGTTTTTGGATCTTTCTGTTTTTGATGATGGCTTCTTTTTTCCATAAACCAATTTGAATCCCGGCAAGGTATGCTGCACCCATTGCCGTGGACTCGATCACTTCGGGCCGCTCTACTTCCGATCCCAGAATATCCGATTGAAATTGCATGAGGATATTGTTCGCACAAGCACCACCATCCACTTTCAAGATGGCGAGTTTCACTCCGGCATCTTCCTGCATGGCGTTGAGAATATCTTTGGTTTGATAGGCGAGCGACTCGAGTGTGGCTTTGATGATGTGGTCTTTGCCCGTGTCGCGGGTCAAACCAAAAATTGCACCTCGTGCATACATGTCCCAGTACGGTGCGCCCAATCCCGCAAAAGCGGGAACCACATATACTTCATTTGAACCGAGTGCTTTCGTTGCAAAATATTCCGAGTCCTTTGATTGATCGATCAAATGAAGGCTATCGCGCAGCCACTGCACGGCAGCACCTGCAATAAATACACTGCCTTCGAGTGCGTACTCCACTTTTCCATCAAGCCCCCATGCAATCGTTGTGATCAAACCATTTTTTGAAAGTTGAATTTTCGGTCCCGTGTTCATCAACATGAAGCATCCGGTGCCATAGGTATTCTTGGCCATGCCTGGCTCGAAGCAAGCCTGACCAAACAAAGCGGCCTGCTGATCGCCTGCTACTCCGGCTATTGGAATTTCCTTTCCATGTATTGTACAGTATCCAAAATCAGAAGCCGATGGTTTCACTTTCGGCAACATGGAGATAGGGATGTTCAATTCCTTTAAAAGCTTTTCATCCCATTTCAAATCGCGGATGTTATACACCAACGTGCGCGATGCATTGGAGTAATCTGTTACGTGCGATTTTCCATTGGTAAGTTTCCAAATCAACCAGGTGTCAACCGTGCCAAACGCCAACTCTCCTTTCTCTGCTTTTTGCCTTGCCCCTTCTACATTATCCAAAATCCATTTGATCTTGGTTCCCGAAAAATAAGAATCAATGACAAGGCCCGTATTGTTGCGCACATAATCCGTCAGCCCTTTTGCTTTCATCTCTTCACAAATAGGAGCGGTGCGTTTGTCTTGCCACACGATGGCATTATAAATGGGCACACCTGTTTTTCTATCCCACACAATGGTGGTCTCGCGCTGGTTGGTAATTCCAATGGCAGCTATGGCGCTTACATCCACCGCGTAATCGGAAATCAATTTGTTGAGAACCTCCGATTGAGAACTCCATATTTCTTGTGGGTCGTGCTCTACCCATCCCGACTTAGGAAAAATCTGACGGAACTCTTGTTGTGCAATTCCTTTGATTGATCCTTGCTCGTCAAAAAGTACGGCCCGTGAACTGGTGGTGCCTTGATCGAGTGCGATGATGAATTTTGGAGAGGGCATGGGGAGGGATTTAGGATTTAGGATTTAGGATTTAGGATTTAGGATTTAGGATTTAAGGTTTAAGCGATTCATTTAATTTTAGTCAATCAAAAATCGTAAATCTAAAATCTGAAATCGCACATCATATCTTTAGAAAATCAATTTATATAAAGCCGCTCCCAGAATGCCGCCAGCAATCGGACCTGCAACGGGTATCCAGGCATAACCCCAATCGGATGTGCCTTTGCCGGGGATCGGCAAAATTGCGTGAGCTATGCGCGGACCGAAATCGCGTGCTGGGTTGATGGCGAATCCTGTGGTGCCGCCCAAACTCAAACCAATAGAAACAATCAAAAGACCCACTACCAACGGTTTCAATCCTTGTGTAAATTCATTAGCCCCGATAAATAAAATGGCCAAGACTAAAAGGGCTGTGGCGATTGCCTCACTCATAAAATTTGAAAACGTATTTCTGATTGCCGGTGCGGTGGAAAAAACTGCGAGCTTGGCGGCTGCATCTGACGTATTTTTCCAATGAGCTTGATAGTGAAACCATACTAAAATAGCTCCGGCAAAAGCCCCGGCAAACTGGGCGGCACAATAGCCTAGCACAAGCGACCAATCAAAATCGCCCGATACGGCAAGGGCAATGGTTATGGCCGGGTTCAGGTGAGCACCGCTTATATCGCCCACGGCATAAATGGCCAGCGATACGGCAAGACCCCAGGCCACGCATATCGTTAGCCATCCGGCATTTTCAGACTTGGTGCCTTTTAAAACAACACCGGCCACCACACCTTCGCCCAAAAGAATGAGCAGCATGGTGCCAAGAAATTCTGCGAGATAAGTTGACATAGGTTATGGTTTTAAGTTGGTTAATTTTATCTTTAAATATACAAATGATCTCCGTTTGTAAGCCCTCTAATTTAAATCTTTATGAAAGTAGAAGAACCAGACATGACGGGAACCTATTCGTACAAAGACTACCTCACCTGGAACTGGGACGAAATGGTGGAGCTGATCAAAGGCAAGATTTATAAAATGTCGCCAGCTCCAAGTAGCCGACATCAGGTTATATCGGGTGAATTGTTTAGGCAAATTTCCAATTTCTTGCTCAAGAAAAAATGCAAGGTTTTCTCAGCACCTTTTGATGTTCGCCTCCCCTCTCCTACTAAATCAAAAGCTGACAAAGAGATTTACACCGTTGTTCAACCCGACTTATGCGTAGTGTGCGATCCGGCAAAAATTGACGAGCGTGGCTGCATCGGTGCACCGGATTGGATCATTGAAATACTTTCCATCAGCACATCGGCCAAAGACCTTAACCAAAAGTTTGATGTGTATGAAGAAGCAGGAGTAAAAGAATACTGGGTGGTGCATCCACAAGAGCAAACCATCTTTGTTTATTTGCTTGATGAGAATGGAAAGTATCGTGGACTGCGGAAACCATTTGTGCAAAAAGATATGCCCTCTCCTACAACGCTTCCTGGTTTAATCATTGATTTGAGTTTGGTATTTCCCGAAGAAGGTTTTAAGTAGAATTATCGCTGTGATATTCTTTCGTCAGTCGGTGTTATCAGCAACGTTGCCAACGAGGCCACCAACAATAATATGCCTGCAAATAAAATTGCATTGCCTGGATTGTTTCCTAAAAAATTTCTGAGGATGTAGCCAAAGGAAAGGTTTTGAATGATCATCGGTATCACGATCATCATGTTGATGATGCCCATATACACACCGTACCGCTCTTTGGGTATGTTGCCCACCACCATCAAATATGGAATGCCCATCATGCTGGCCCAGCCAATGCCAAAGCCCGTGATTGCGGGAAACAACAAATATTTATTTTCGATAAAAGGAAATGCCAACAAGCCCACTCCCGCCAATACCAGACAACTAAAGTGCACGGCCTTCGCAGAATATTTCCGCGCGAACCAAACCAAGCCAAAGGCACACAAAAAAGTGACGATATTATACCATCCATTCACCAGGCCCGTCCAACTAACTGCCTTCTCATACAATTCCGGATTTTCGGATGGCGAAGTTTTCCACACCGACAAGGCAATGCTTTTGGATGCATTCTGCCAATAACAAAACAGCGCATACCATTGAAACAGATAAACCAATGCCAACTGCCACATCACACGCGGCATATTGCGGATGGCAGAAAAAATATCCGTGAACGGAGAGAGCAAATTGAGCGGAGTTGCTTTCATGTGAGCCAGTTCTTCATCCGTTGGAGGTATTTCAGAGGTAGTCCTCATGCTCCACCAAATTGAACCAATAGAACAAAGCGATCCCAAGAAGAAGGAAGCAAAAACCCAGTTAGGTATCGCCCCGGTTTTGCCAATGATCAAAATAGGAAAGATGAATAGCGAAACGTTGGCCAAAGTTTGGCCCAAGCCCGTAAAAAAACTTTGTGATTGAAACCCCATTGCTTGCTGCTTGGCATCCAACTTGTCGGCAATAAATGCGCGATAAGGCTCCATAGCTGTATTATTACCGGCATCCAAGATCCACAGCAAGCCCGCGGCCATCCACAGGCTGCTGCTGAAAGGATAAAAGAAAAGGCATATGCTGCACATCAATGCCCCAATAAAAAAATAGGGTTTTCTCCTTCCAAATTTTGGGTGCCATGTTTTATCGCTAAGCGCGCCAATGATGGGCTGCACGAGCAACCCTGTAACCGGCCCTGCCAGGTTGAGCAACGGAATCTCATCCGGACTGGCTCCCAAAAAATCGTAGATGGGATTGACGGCACTTTGCTGTAATCCGAAACTATATTGAATGCCAAAGAAGCCAACATTCATGTTGATGAGTTGAAGGAAGGTGAGGTGGGGTTTGGGTAGGGACATGGGGAGGACTGATTTTATTTTGGAAGGTGAGGAAAGTTAGTCAAAGATGCAATTTTGGATTAAATGATTTCCTACAGCACATAACTTACCGTACCTTTGAATCATCTATTGACCGTTAGTTAAATGATTTTGTCGCGATCCTTCGCAGTGATAATCTGTTCACTGACTATTTCAACAATCTGCACGGGCCAAATCGATTGGCAAATTATTCCATGGCAAACCATAGGACTAAAGGATTCGGCCTCTCAGGCAGCCCAAAAAAATATTCTTATCACAGGAAACGTGAGATTCAAAAATTCTGAAGAAGCGATTGTGGGCGCTTCAATATCGGTTGATCAATTTAAATACTTCGATTATACAGATAACAATGGACGTTATATCCTTGAACTTCCACCGGGGAACTATCGCATTACAGTGCGTCACATTGGAATGAAACCGGGCTATTTTAGATTAAAAGCCTTGTCCAGCGGTTTATTTAATTTCGAACTGGAGGAAGGTGTGGTTAGCCTTGACGAACTTATCATCACCTCAAGGCCAATTGACAGCAACATCAAACAAGCAATAACCGGAATCACTCAACTTGAAATCCAAGAAATAAAAACGCTTCCCACTTTTATGGGTGAAGTGGATATTTTAAAAAGCATTCAAACTTTACCCGGTGTGAGCAGTGTAGGCGAAGGCTCTTCGGGATTTAATGTTCGTGGTGGCCGCACAGATCAAAACCTGATTTTGCTGAATGGTGCACCCTTATTTAATGCCTCGCATGCGTTGGGTTTTGTTTCGGCATTTAATCAGGATGCCATCAACAGTTTTACATTATACAAAGGCAATGTTCCAGCCAATTTAGGAGGAAGGGCTTCATCGGTATTGGAAGTAAATACGCGGCAGGGTGACTTTGAGAAATGGAAATTTCAGGCAGGTGTAGGCTTGGCATCGAGTCGTTTTTTAGCAGAAGGACCTTTGGTTAAGAAAAAGACTTCACTGCTTGTGGCTGCACGGATATCGCACTCAGACTGGTTACTTCGAAAAGTGAAGAATCCGGACGTAAAGAATAGTTCCCTATTTTTCTATGACGCCAATTTGAATTTAACACATCGTTTTTCAGAGAATAGCTCTCTGCGTCTATCCTATTATTCCAGCCGCGACTTCTTTCAATTTGCCGAGCAATTCGCATATGGATGGGAAAATTACTTGACCAATTTAGAATGGAGGAGCCTTGCCAACCGCAAAGTATCGCCTGTACTATCGGTCGTTTACGGGAAATACAATAGCACATTGATTGATCCTGCGGGATTGGATGCATCTCAGCTAAACAATAAACTTGATTATTAGCAAGTAAAAGAAACTGTGAATTTCATACCTAACGAAAAGCACAACTTGGTAGGCGGGATTGAGGCCACTGCTTACTTGCCCAAACCAGAAAAATTTGGATCTTACAAAGGCACAACTGTTAATAGTAAGTTGGTTGATAAAAACCATGGCTGGGAAGCAGCAGCATTTGTGCAGGAAGACTTTCAGATTTCAGAAAGCATTTCATTGTCTGCCGGGCTTCGTTATTCTATTTATAATCATATTGGTTTGGACACCGTCTATAAATATCGTGGCAATGTTCCACAAACCACATCCTCACACGTTGACACAATTTACTATCCACGTGGAAAATCAATTAGTAACTACAGTGGATTGGAGCCTCGTGTTTCAGCCCGTTTCAGTGTGAATAAAAAAACAATCGATCAAATTTGGGTACAACCGTATGCGCCAGTACATTCATTTGATTTCGAATACCACAGCACCAACCCCGGTAGACCTTTGGCAGGTTAGCAATGAATACATTCCACCCCAAATAGCCGATAACTTTTCGGTTGGTCATTTTTGGAACTTAGGCGACAATGTATGGGAAACTTCTGTGGAGGGATTTTATAAGTCGTTGAAAAACTTAGTGGAGTACAAGGATTTTCCATCGCTGTATCTCAACCGTCACATCGAAACTGAATTGGTCTCAGCGAGAGGAAGGGCATATGGAGGTGAATTGTTTTTTAGAAAGCTAAAAGGTCTCTGGACGGGTTGGGCTTCTTATACCTATTCTCAAACAGAAATCAGAACAGAGTCGCCTTTTAC
>JANOQB010000139.1:0-2499 GCA_031422215.1 Cytophagales bacterium
TTGGTGTCGAGAGTCCAAAGGATTTTCTTTAAATCAGAGCTGAGAATATAAATCTTTTTGTTAATAAGCTCATTGAAAATATAGTGGCAACTGATGCACGAAATGCCAGTGTCGTTTATCATTTTTTTCAAATCACCGGCTTTAATATTGTCAAGGAAACCAAAGCCATACTTTGTGTAGCCCGGAGGTGAGCACAGTTCCATACTTTGATAACCCATGTCCACCATCATCTTGAGCGTGCCGGCAAAATCCTTGGCCAACATTTCTTTGATGGCCCAACTTTGAAACCCGATGGAATTAAGGCCAACGGTTTTCTTCTCACTATCGCAGTTTATCAGCATAGGTGACAGCAGCGAAGCACCAGCAATTCCCGCTGCGCTTTTCAAAATAAAATCCCTTCTTGTAGTCATGTTTTTTTTGTTGATGAATTAGATTGATGTAAGTTCAAATCCCTTTCTGTACTCGCGGCCAAGGTATGCATTTGCTTCGGACGAATTGGTAATTTTTTGTGAAGCTGCATCATAGTACAATGTCTTGCCCGTGCGGAGGGCAACGGCATATAAATTGGCAGCCTCTGTGATGGGCCACGCATCACGAAAACTTCCTGCGCATTGCTTCCCGGCTTTGATCGCATCCACAAATGTCCTGGGAATATATTTCGAATCGCCATCGTGATTGGGGATTCCCTTAACAGGTTCGGCCCTCTTGCCCGAAATAACTTGCGGGTTGTTTCCATGAAACCCGGCCAGGATTTTTCCCTGATCGCCCACGAACATCATGCCTTCCTGAGGCATCTCTTTATTTTGTTGATACAACTCTTCCGGAACAGGCGGCCTCATCCCACCATCATACCAGCACAAGTCAACAGGCGGTCTGTTTCCCTTTGCGGGAAACTTGAAGCGGACGGTGCTCGCCATCGGAAATGAAAAATCATTCTTTACACGGAACGGTATCATCTCATTGAAGCCGCACGTATGGCTGCGGTTTGGTTCGATGATCGTGGGGCTCTCGAGTTGCAGCGCGTTGAACAACGCCCATAAACTATAGTAGCCCATATCGGCCATGGACCCGCCACCGAAATCATACCATCCGCGAAAAACCATGTTGGTATAATTTGGATGATATGGACGGTCGCGTTCGGGGCCAAGCCACAAATTCCAATCAAGCCCCGCAGGAACAGGCGGAGTATCGGTGGGCAAAGTGGGATACTGTGGCCACACGGGCCGGTTCGTCCAGTTGTGAACTTCATTCAATGTTCCTATGGCTCCGCTATTGAGCAACTCCATGATGGCATCCATCTTCGCGTTCGAGTCCCAGGCAATCATGTGCGTGGTCACGTTTGATTTCTTGGCCACGTCAATCACCTGCTTGCCTTCCAGCAACCGGTTGGCGATTGGCTTGTGCATGGTCACATGCTTTCCGCGCTTCATGGCAGCCATTGCAATGAGGCCGTGGAGGTGATCGGGTGTCATGATTTTTACCGAGTCAAGATTTTTTTCTTTATCAAACATATCGCGGAAGTCTGTGTAGGCATTGCAGCTTTTTATTTTTTCGGAAGCGCGCGTCAGTGCATAATAGCGATCAACAATATTTTTCCCATTGTCGCGGCCACCAGGCACTACCTTATCTCCGCCCGAAGTCCAGGTCGGATCGTTCAACAATTTCCTTACACTATCGCGCAGATAATCCCTTCCCCAATCGCGATAGCCGACCGCCTCTTTGTTGGGATCGCACACGGCCACGATTTGAATTTCAGGAACAGTGAGCATGGGCAACATCTCCTTTAGCCCTTGTGATCCAATGCCGATATAGGCCAATGTAATTTTATCGCTTGGTGCTACAAAGTTTGTCCCTCCTAAAATGTGGCGGGGCACAATCGAAAAAGCGAGGGCAGTAGAGGTCATACCAACAAACTTTCTGCGGTTGATCTTGGTGTTCACTTTCGTGGAATGACTTTTTTTTGTTTCCATAAGGTGGTTATTAGGGTTGAGGAAATTACAGCTTAAGTTCAGTTATTAGCTTGAGTTAGGCTTGGAATAAGTTTGGTTCTGTTTTCTTTTTGAACCTTGGTGACTTCGTGGTTCGATTTTCTGTTGTTTTAATTGAACCACAAAGACTCTAAGTCACAAAGGATCACCAAGTGAAACTCCAGTTATTAAAAATATGTAATTAATGAATGTGAGGAAAGGCATTTTATAAGAAAGGCGAAGGTGATTTCAAATTCTCTGTGCCCTCGTTCGGATTCATTTGGACGATGCAAAAGAGCAAAATGGAGCGCTAAAAGTGGTTCCTGGTTCCCAAAACAAAAAGCTGAGCACGGATGAAGTCCTACTCTACTGCAGGGTTTATCTCTCCTTCACTGAAACACAAAATAAACCGCAATGGTATTTGTGTTGAGCCGGTCAAGTGGGTCTCTATAAATGCTGGGATCGTTGCCCAACATGTTCATCAGGCCGCGGGCAAAACGGATTTCCTGCGAAAATTTGAAAAGGGGAAAAT
>JANOQB010000140.1:0-10197 GCA_031422215.1 Cytophagales bacterium
TCTCCTAACAACAGGCAGGAGGCGCACAATGCCTTCCACAATATCATCCACGTAAGTGAAGTCGCGCCTCATCTTTCCGTTGTTGAACACATCAATCGGTTTGCCTTCAAGGATTGCTTTTGTAAATAAAAACAACGCCATGTCGGGCCGGCCGTATGGGCCATAGACAGTGAAAAAGCGCAACCCGGTTGTAGGTATATTATAAAGATTGGAGTAAGCATGGGCCATCAACTCGTTGCTCTTTTTGGTGACTGCATATAGAGCCAATGGATGATCTACATTATCATGGGCAGAGAATGGCATTTTGCGATTGGCCCCATACACCGAACTGGAGGAGGCAAACACCAAATGCTTTACAGGATTATGGCGGCATGCTTCGAGGATATTTAGGAACCCGGTAACATTGCTTTCTATATAGGAATAAGGATTAGTGATGGAGTATCGTACACCTGCTTGGGCGGCCAGATTGACCACGTAATCGAATTTCTGAGTTGAGAACAAATTTTCAATGGCCGGTTTATCCTGAAGATCAATTTTATGAAATGTGAAATTGGGAAGGGTTTTGAGAATGGCTAGTCTTGATTCCTTTAAGCCTACCTCGTAATAAGGGTTGATATTATCTAAGCCTACCACCTGAAACCCTTCGGCAGCGAGCCGCTTGGAAAGATGAAACCCTATAAAGCCGGCTGCGCCAGTAACTAAAACACGTTGAGAAGCCACAAAATATGAATTTGGCCTCAAAAGTATCAAAGGAAAGCCAATTCTCTTTAGATTTGCGGAATTATAACCTTCCCAGCATGACAGAAAATTCAAAACCAACTCCCAACTCAGATGAAATAGACTTAGGTGTTTTATTTTCCAAAATAGGAGATTTTTTTAAAAATATGGGGATCGGGTTCATGCGCTTCATTGCGTTGATCAGGAGGATTCCCCTTGAAAACAAAGCGTTGTTTGGCTCATTGATATTTATTGGGTTGGCCGTTGGAATCTCTTATTCGAATTTCTTGAAAAAGAAGTTCTATTCAACCACCATGATCTTAAGCTCAAATTACTTGAACAAGCGGATTATGGACAATACGATTGAAAAGTTGAATCTGTTGGCCGAAGAAAAGGATAAGAAGGGGCTGGCCAGAGTTTTGGGAATCTCAGATTCCCTTGCTTCCAACATACACGAATTTGAAGCAAAACCCTTTGTGGCAGAGGCTGAACTGATTGAACTGGAAGTTTTAAAAGAACAACTGAAAAGTTTTCAGGCCACTAATAAAAATGAAAAAGTTATTGAACAGGTGATCGGCCGGATCGAAATTGAAAACCGTCATGCTTTTGAGATCACCGTAAGCGTGTATAACCCCTCGGTGGTGAAAGAACTTGAAATTGCTTTGGTCAAATACTTTAAAAACAACGAGTATCTCAAAAAACGAGTGGACATTACAAAAACCAATATGTTGGCCCTTAAAGAAAAATTAATAGGTGAATCCCTTAAATTGGATAGCCTCAAGGATGTTATCTATGCCAATTATCAAAACATGGCAGCACAAAGCCGCCAGGGTTCCAATAATGTTATATTGAGTGATAAAGCTGTTACCAATCCGATAGAAATATTTAAAGAGGATATTGACCTTTATAATCAACTCCAATCTATTGACCGCTCGCTTTACCTTCAGGAGGATTTTGAAATTGTTGACGGGTTTACTGAATTCAGCAAACCTACAAGCGCTGGACCTGTAAAGGTTTCTGCTTATGCCGTTTTGATTGCTATCGCCTTAGGTTATCTTTTGGTTGCCCTATTTAGTTTCAATAAATATCTTGATAAGCTGGCCTAAGTGTTCCTCACATTATTAAAAAAAGAATTCACGCTCGAGCTCAGGCGCAAGTCAGTTATTTCCGGCTTGGCCCTTTATCTATTCAGCACGGCCTTCATTTGTTATCTCACCTTTAGTCTCAAGCAAAACCAAATTACACCGTTGGTTTGGAGTGCTCTCTTTTGGATCACCATATTGTTCACGGTGATCAATACCATAGCAAAAAGTTTTATTGGTGAGAAAAAGGGCACCGACATTTATTATTACTCCATTGTCAACCCGGAGATCATTATCTTATCTAAAATCATTTATAATTTTCTACTCACACTTGTTTTGTCTTTAGTCGGGTTTATCCTTTTTATCACACTTTTGAAAAACCCGTTGGCGGACGTTGGCCTGTTTGTGGGTTTGATCGTTTTAGCTTCCATGGGTTTTTCGGCCGCTCTTACCTTGCTATCAGGCATTGCAGCCAAAGCAAACAACAGCCATATTCTCATGGCCGTACTTAGCTTTCCCATTGTGATCTCAATTTTGCTGGTTGTAATAAAAATTACCAAAAACTGTATTGACGGGTTGGATCGCTCCGTAAGCTATAACGACCTGCTGACATTAATAGCGATAAATTGTTTAGTGGCCGCCATGTCTTACCTATTGTTCCCGTATATTTGGCGTAGCTAAAAATAGGTCTTAGGCAGGAGCCTTGTTAAGGAAATTGTAAGCATGAACAAGTTCAAATTGGAGTGGTGGAAAATTGTGACGATTGTGCTGCTCTACTATACAGTGATTGGCGGATTGCTCATTCCCGTTCCCCGCTTGCACATCTTAAATGAAAGCATTCGCATGAATTATTTTCATGTGCCTATGTGGTTTACCATGATGTTCCTTTTTACGTATTCGGTATGGTCATCCATTCAATATTTGCGCACCAAGGATATTTTGTTTGATGACAAGGCGATCGAGTCGTTAAAAGTGGCTTTTTTATTTGGCGGATTAGGATTGCTAACCGGCATGCTTTGGGGCAATGCAACCTGGGGAACATTTTGGACGAGTGATCCCAAACTGAACAATACAGCAATAGGCCTATTGATTTACTCTGCCTATTTTGTTTTAAGGGGATCTTTGGAAGATGAAACACTACGAGGAAGATTGAGCGCTGTTTATAACATATTTGCATTCATTGTTTTCATCCCCCTGATATACATACTGCCACGGATGACGGATTCGCTCCACCCGGGAAGTGGCAACAATCCCACTTTTAGATTGTTTGACACATCACACGACATGAAATTAGTGGTCTATACTGCCATCATTGGTTTTATCGCGCTAGGGTGGTGGTTTTTAACTTTGTTTTTGAGGGTACGTTCTTTAAAAAAATTGCAAGATGAAACGGTTTAGGAACATCACTTTGTTTGCTTTGATTTTCACTTCGCTGGAATCATTGTGTCAATCCAACGAAAAGGTTGAAATGGCGGATGTCTTGCGACAAGATGGAAAAATCTACACGGTTGTTGCGGGATTAGTCGTTATGCTAACAGCCATGATTATCCTTCTCTTGAGGGTGGACAGAAAAATTTCCAAACTGGAAAAGCAATTAAAAAAAGACA
This sequence comes from Cytophagales bacterium, assembly GCA_031422215.1. GTDB lineage: Bacteria > Bacteroidota > Bacteroidia > Cytophagales > Cyclobacteriaceae > ELB16-189. Next base: position 3,407 of record JANOQB010000140.1, read on the forward strand.
AATAATGTTACTGATCATACTTAGAATGAAAAATTATGTTTCATCATAAATAAAATCAAACATGAAAAAGTCTCATATTCTTGCCTTGGTTGTTATTGCAGCAGCAATCGCCATCATCGTCAGCACGGCTGGCGATGCCAGTACGTATGTAAATTTTGACCAAGCATTTCAGATGGCCTCCAATGGAAACAAAGAAACCATTCACGTGGTGGGCGAACTAAAAAAAGATGAAGCCGGAAACATTATCGGCATCGAGAAAAGTACCGACAAACTTTCGTTTTCATTTATCATGATTGACGAAAATAAAAAGGAACAAACCGTTTATTACAACGAACCCATGCCGCCCGACTTCACCCGCTCTGAAAAAGTAGTAGTCATAGGCAGCTATTACGACACTCACTTTGTAGCCAACAAAATTTTGCTCAAGTGCCCTTCCAAATATCAGGAGGAAAAAATAAACGCAAGTATCTAACTCATTTATACTTCTGATCCTGTTTCCACAACACAACACATGATGCACTATTTCATCGGTAACCTGGGTCACCTTTTTGTTATCGCTTCGTTTGTCACCTCGTTGGTATGTGTGTTTGCCTATTGGAAAGGCCACACTGCACACACAGATATAAAAGAAAAATGGTTTCAAAATGCGCGAACGGCATTCTATGCCCATAGCGCAGCCGTGCTTGGTGTGGTGGTCACCTTGTTCATAATTATCCAAAACCACTATTTCGAATATCATTATGCCTACAGCCACTCCGATAGTCACTTGCCGCTGCATTATTTGATTTCTACCTTTTGGAACGGGCAAGAGGGAAGTTTTTTGTTGTGGATTTTTTGGCAAGCTGTATTGGGAATAATCCTATTAAACACCCAACGCGAATGGGAAGCACCCGTGATGGTGGTGTTTGGATTGGTGCAGGCATTTTTGGCATCCATGATTTTGGGCGTGGTGATTCCTTTGCTCAATGTAAAGATTGGAAGCTCTCCTTTCATTTTATTGCGCGATGCCATTGAAGACCCCATCTTCAAACTCCAGCCCGATTTTATCCCTAAAGACGGAAGTGGTTTAAATCCTCTCTTGCAGAACTACTGGATGGTGATTCATCCTCCCACATTGTTTTTAGGATTTGCTTTAACCCTCGTGCCCTTTTCTTTTTGCATGGCCGGCCTTTGGCTAAAAAAATATACCGAGTGGATAAAACCTGCCCTGCCGTGGGCACTTTTGAACGGGGCCGTGCTTGGCCTTGGCATTTTAATGGGCGGCTACTGGGCTTACGAAACATTAAACTTCGGTGGCTACTGGAATTGGGACCCCGTAGAAAATGCCGTGTATGTGCCGTGGCTTATATTGATCGCGGCCATTCACACCATGATCACTTACAAGAACAGTAAGGCTGCTTTGAAAACAGCCATCATCCTCAACATCGCGGTGTTCGTACTTATCCTCTATTCAACTTTTCTTACCCGAAGTGGAATTCTGGGTGATGCCTCTGTCCATTCGTTTACCGATCTGGGCCTCTCCGGTCAGTTGCTTATCTATCTCTTGTTCTTCACGGTGGCTGCCATTGTTCTTTCTGTTATACGATGGAAAGAAATTCCCACATCCGAAAAAGAATCGTCCGTTTATTCGCGCGAGTTTTGGATTTTTCTGGGAGCCGCCACCCTTTGCCTTTCGGGATTTCAGGTGATTGTGCCCACATCGTTTCCGGTTATCAATGAAATAGGAAGTTGGTTTGGTGCCGACCTGCGCTTGGCTGTGCCTGGTGAGCAAACACTCTACTATTCCCGGTTTCAGATTTGGTTTGCATCAGCCATCGCCCTGCTATCGGGCACAGGCCAGTTTTTTTGGTGGAAGCGGATTGAAAAGGAGAAATTGAAAAAAGAGATCATTCCACCGATATTGATTTCTTTGGTCGTGTTTGCGTTGATCATTGTGATCGCGAAAGTTTACACACCGGCATACCTGGTTCTCACGCTTGCCGGGGTCTTTATAATTATCTCCAACATTAATGTGCTTGCATCGGTGGTAAAAGTAAACCCATCCTTATCGGGAGGGGCACTGGCCCATATTGGCATCGGCTTGATGTTGATTGGTGTGTTGTTTTCGTCAGGCTATTCAACAGTAGTGTCGCTCAACAATACAGGCATGTTGATTTCGAAAGAACTGCCCACGGAATTCAACCGCGATAATCTTTTATTGTTCATCAACGAGCCGCGCAGCATGGCGGGCTATGAAATCGAATTTCTTGGCGAACGTGTGGAGCCGAAAAAAGTAAATGGCTATGTGAGCAAAAATGACATCGACCTCACCTTCGATCCCTATAAAGTAGTGGCAAAAAAAGACATTGAGTTTGAAGGAAAAAAAATACTCAATGCGAAAGATACCTTCGAGATAAACCCGGAAAACACGTATTATGAAATTGAATTAAGAAAGGATGGTGAAGTAGAAGCCACCTTGTTTCCGCGCATCCAGATCAATCCCTCTATGGGCGGCTTTGTGGCCTCACCTGATATTAAAAGAAATATAAACCGCGACCTCTACACGCACGTCTCGCTGCCCATGAACCGCGAGGAAGAGCCTACGTGGAGCGAAACAGAAGAAACCCGTGTGCGCATAGGCCAACAGTTTTTTGTAAACGACTATGTGGCCGTGCTGGAAAGCGTAACCAAGATAGATAAGATAGAAGGCTTTGACTTGGCACCCGATGATGTGGCCGTGCAAGCCAAAATAAAAGTGACGGGTGAGCGCGACACGTATTATTCCGAACCAATATTCCTGATCAAAGGCCGCGAGCAAGTGGGCAGGCTCTCATCCGAAATAAATGACTTGGGCGTGAAGATTGCGCTGCTAAACATCCATCCCGAAACAAATGAATTCACCCTTGGATTGAATACACGCCAAAAAGACTGGGTGATCATCAAAGCGATGGAAAAGCCGATGATCAACGTGCTTTGGCTCGGTACCGGAATATTGATGATCGGGTTTTCGATGGCAATGGTGAGGAGGTTTAGGGAGTTTAGGAGGAGTGCAACGGGTGGCACCTAAATCTCAATCCCCTCTTTTGATATGTGAGCAATAAACTCATCGCCTTCCATAAATTGCTGAAATGAATAAGGATGTGTCTCAATCAGCGGATAGCGTATGTGCACTTTGGTGTATTGCTTGAGGTTGGCAAAAATATCGTCTGTAAAATTTTTGGAAACCAACAGCAAGTCAATATCAGAGCTGTCATGGGCTGTCCCTTTCGCATGCGAGCCAAAGAGCATGACCTTATCAAAAGTCACCCCGATGGTCTTGCATTCTTGCACAAATGAGTGGGCTATGTTTATGGCAGCTTGTTGAGTAACCATTGTTGTATTTGTTTGGCTTGGTCTAATTTATATTGTGCAATCATCATTTGATTGCTTGACCCAATGCGAAATGTGTTCCTCTTTTGTTTTCACTTTCAAATATACCTATTTAACAGGATCAACTAATTTTCCAAGTTGATAAAGCACCCCCTCCAGCAATAGCAGGAAATTCCCCTGCCTAAATCATCCCGAATAAAATTTTTTGATCAAGCATTTATATTCGAAATACTGATTATTTTTGCCCGATTTACCCATACCAACCATCCACTATGCCAAGAGATCGCAGTATCCGCTCCGTATTGATCATCGGTAGCGGTCCCATTATTATTGGTCAAGCGTGCGAATTTGATTATGCCGGCTCGCAGGCTTCGCGCTCGCTGCGTGAAGAAGGCATCGAGGTGATCCTGATCAACTCCAACCCGGCCACCATCATGACCGACAAAGTCACGGCCGACCACATCTATCTGTTGCCCTTAGAAAAAAAATACATCCGAGAGATTCTTGAAAAACATCATGTGGATGCCGTGCTGCCAACCATGGGCGGCCAAACAGCGCTAAACCTCTGCATAGAATGTGACAAGGCCGGAATATGGGAGCACTACGGTGTAAGGATGATAGGAGTGGATATCAAAGCAATTGAAACCACCGAAGACCGCGAAAAATTCAGGTTGAAGATGATTGAAATAGGAGTGGGCGTTTGCAAAGGTTCTACTGCTACTTCTTTTTTGGGGGGAAAAGAAATAGCCCAGGAAATTGGCTTCCCGTTGGTGATCCGCCCTTCTTATACACTTGGGGGAACGGGAGGTGGCTTTGTAAACAGCCCTGAAGAATTTGATGCCGCCTTAAACCGTGGCCTTCACGCTTCGCCCATACACGAAGTATTGGTAGAGCAGAGCATCAAGGGCTGGAAGGAATACGAGTTGGAATTGTTGCGCGATGGTGCGGGCAATGTGATCATCATTTGCTCGATCGAAAATTTTGACCCGATGGGCATACACACAGGCGACTCCATTACGGTGGCACCCGCCATGACTTTGCCCGACACGGTGTATCAGCACATGCGCGACCTCGCCATAAGAATGATGAATGCCATTGGCAAGTTTGCCGGAGGTTGCAACGTGCAGTTTGCCGTAAACCCCGACAACGATGCCATTGTAGGAATAGAAATCAACCCACGTGTTTCGCGTTCATCGGCATTGGCTTCGAAAGCCACGGGCTATCCCATCGCAAAAATTGCTGCCAAGCTCGCCATTGGTTACAATTTAGATGAACTGAAAAATGCGATCACAGGCACCACCACAGCCTACTTCGAGCCGGCCCTCGATTATGTGATCGTAAAAATACCCCGTTGGAATTTTGATAAGTTTCAAGGGGCCGACCGCAAGCTTGGCCTGCAAATGAAATCGGTAGGCGAAGTGATGGGCATCGGTAGAAATTTTCAGGAAGCCTTGCAAAAAGCCTGTCAGAGTTTGGAGATACGGAGAAACGGCTTGGGTGCCGATGGAAAAGAATTGACAAAGCAAGCCGACCTTTTGTATAGCCTTGAGCACGCAAGCTGGAACCGCCTGTTTCATATCTATGACGCCATGAAGCTCGGCATCTCCATGAAAACCATTCTTCACCTTACCAAAATTGATAAATGGTTTTTGGAACAGATATGGGAATTGATTGAACTCGAAAAAGAAATTGAAGAGTATAAACTCGATACTATCCCCGCAGTGTTGATGCGCACCGCCAAAGAAAAAGGATATGCCGACAGGCAGATTGCACACTTGATCGACTGCAAAGAAAGTGAAGTGCACAAAAAGCGGAGGGAGATGGGCATCAACCGGGTGTATAAAATGGTGGATACGTGCGCAGCCGAGTTCGAGGCAAAGACAGCTTATTACTATTCTACCTTTGATGTTGAAAATGAATCGCACGTTTCGACCAAAAAGAAAGTGATCGTGCTAGGCTCCGGGCCCAACCGCATTGGTCAGGGAATTGAGTTCGATTATTCTTGTGTGCATGGTATTCTCGCAGCAAAAGAATGTGGCTATGAAGCCATCATGATCAACTGCAATCCGGAAACCGTATCCACCGATTTTGATATTGCCGATAAACTTTATTTCGAACCGGTTTTTTGGGAACACCTGTGGGATATAATCCAGCACGAAAAACCCGAAGGCGTGATTGTGCAGTTAGGGGGACAAACCGCGTTGAAGCTCGCAGAGAAACTTCATAAATATGGAGTGAAAATAATGGGCACTTCGTTCGAAGCCCTTGACCTGGCCGAAGACCGCGGTAGTTTTTCAAACTTGTTGAAAGACCTAAACATACCCTATCCAAATTTTGGTGTGGCCACCGATGCCGATGAAGCCCTCGAAGTTTCCAAGACGATCGGGTTCCCACTTTTAGTGCGCCCTTCGTATGTGCTGGGAGGCCAGAGCATGAAGATTGTTATCAATGAAAAGGAACTGGAAAACCACATCCTCGATATTTGGAAGCACCTTCCTGAAAACAAAGTATTGCTTGATCATTTTCTGGATGGTGCTATTGAAGCCGAAGCCGATGCCATCTGCGATGGTGAAGATGTGTATATCATTGGTATCATGCAGCACATCGAGCCTGCCGGCATCCACTCGGGCGATTCTTATGCGGTGCTGCCTCCCTATAATCTGGGCGACTTAGTGATGAAGCAGATTGAGAACTACACCAAACGGATTGCGCTTGCCCTTAAAACCGTTGGATTGATCAACATCCAATTCGCCATCAAGCAAGACAAAGTTTATATCATTGAAGCAAATCCGCGCGCCTCGCGCACAGTGCCCTTCATCTGCAAAGCATACGATGAACCGTATGTAAACTATGCCGCCAAAGTAATGCTGGGCGAAAAAAAGGTGAAAGATTTTACGTTCAACCCGACCAAAAAAGGTTACGCCATCAAAGTGCCGGTGTTCTCGTTCAGCAAATTCCCGGAAGTAAACAAAGAGCTTGGCCCCGAAATGAAAAGTACCGGTGAAGCCATTTATTTTATCGATGATTTGATGGACGACTACTTCATGAACATTTACTCAGAGAGGAATTTGTATTTGAGCAGGTAAACATGGATTTCGATCTTGATATTTCTCAAATAAACTTTTCAGATAATCCAGATGGTATTTCATTGGCAGAAATAGTAAGTGTACTCAAAAATGTAAGGTCAAGGCTAAAAGAAGTAGATGGATATTCAAAAGAATTATTTTACAATGTTGAAACTGGTTATAGCAATAAGAAAAGGATATTATTGATTGCTTCTAGGTTAATAGACAGCGAAAACGAGATTGAAGCATATTACTGTAAGGGTTGAATATTTTTTGCATATTTGAAGTATGATCGAGGATAAACCATCTAAAATTCCCCAAAATCCGTTCAATGTTGAAGACAAGGAAAAGGTTTGGAAACATTTTTTAGAAAATTCA
>JANOQB010000141.1:0-7535 GCA_031422215.1 Cytophagales bacterium
GACTTCTACTATCTCCTCTCTCCTAACTCCTCTCCCCCTACATCACATCCACCGTTACCGCATTCACCTGCTTTTGTTTTATCAGGTCGTTGAACTTAGGCACTTTTTCGTTCATTACTTTTTTGAGTTGCTCCAACTGAAAATCAATTTTTTCCACAATCTCTTTGTGCACCGCTTTCACTTGTTGTGTGGGTTTGTAGTCGCTGCCGTCCACTTCCGAGTTTAACGCAGCCAATTTGTTGTTGAGCCGCACGGGATAGTTGAGCGGGTCTTGTCCGCTTTTGTTTTTTGTTTGATACAATGCCTCTTCTATTTTCTTCATGTCGTCCAAAATAGATTTTGAAAGTTCGTTCACATCTTTCATGTCTTCCTTTCCTTTCATGGGTTCAATCACGCGGTTGATCTGATCGCGGGCCGTCCTGATTTTTTTCACCGCTAAGTTTGTTTCCGAAAGCTTGTTGCGCACGGCAATGGAAAAATCAAATTGCGCTTTGATGTCTTCCACAGTTCCGCTTGTTCGTGGGTCTTTCACAATTTCAAATTCTGTTTCCATAGGCACATTGTTTACTGTGAGCCGAGCTTTATATTTTCCAGGCGCAGCTTTGGGCCCCGTGAGCGAACCCGCCCACATGATCAAACCATCAAACCCTTCGGCATTGGCGTAGCGCATGTTCCACACAAAGCGGTTCATGCCGGGTTTTATTTTCAGTTCCTCGTCTTTTGCTTTTTTGTCGGGCTTGGTCGCAAACTTTTTTATCATCGTGCCATTCATCTCCAAAATTTCCAGTGATGCAATTGCTTTCACAGTGTCCTTTAACATGAAGTGTATCATCACACCGTTGGGGTGGTTCATACCTTCATTTTTTGGTTGGCCTCTGCGCCCGGCCTGAGCACCGTTCATGCGATAGCTCGGCATGGGTTTGTATAAATGGAAGTCTGCTTTGGCGATGGTTTCATTGAGTTGATGCAAAGGAGTGAGGTCGTCTATCAGCCAAAAACTTCTGCCTTGCGTGGCCGCGATCAGGTTATCGTTTTTAATAGTCAAATCGGTGATGGGCACAACAGGAAGATTTAACTGAAATGGTTTCCAGTTGGCGCCATCATCAAACGAAATGTACATGCCAAATTCGGTTCCTGCGTAGAGCAAGCCAGCGCGTTTTGGGTCGGCACGAACCACGCGCGTAAAATGAGCGGGATCAATCCCATCTGTAATCTTTGTCCAGGTTTTTCCATAGTCTTTTGTTTTGAAAAGATAAGGATGATAGTCGCCCGACTTATAACTTGTGGCGGCCACGTAGGCACCGCCTTTGGTAAACGGATCGAACTCCACGCTGTTGATCATGGTCCATTGCGGCATGATCGATGGCGTCACGTTGTCCCATTTTTTTCCTCCATCGCGTGTGATGTGCAGCAGGCCATCGTCCGAACCCGTCATGATAAAATCTTTTTCATTGGGAGATTCGCCCATGGCAAAAATGGTACAGTAGTATTCAACACTCGTGTTGTCTTTGGTGATGGGCCCACCCGATGATCCCATTTTTGTTGGATCATTGCGAGTTAGGTCGGGGCTTATGATTTCCCAGCTTTCGCCTCCGTTGTAGGTCACGTGCACGTTTTGCGAAGCGGCATATAATTTTTCTGTATCGTGTGGCGAAAACAAAATCGGAAAATTCCATTGGAAGCGATACTTGGCACCTTCTGCTCCGTGGCCCATGGGGTTGTCGGGCCAAGCGTTGATGCCGCGCTCTTCTCCCGTCCGGTGATTTTTGCGTGTAAGCAATCCGTCATAACTTCCACCATATACTATGTCATTGTCGGTGGGGTCGATGGCCAAGTGGCCGCTCTCACCTCCGGCTGTGGCATCCCAATCACGTTCGCCAATGGAAAATCCATCGGTGCGGTGTGCGATGCGCTGCGTGGAATTATCTTGCTGCGCTCCATAGATGCGATAGGGAAAATGATTGTCGGTGACAACGCGGTAATGTTGTGCCGTGGGCTGGTTCATGTAGGTGGTCCAGTTTTCACCGGCATCGAAAGAAACTTGCGCACCGCCATCATCGGCAATGGCCATGCGCTGGTTGTCTTCAGGTGCAATCCACAGATCGTGATGGTCGCCATGAGGAGCGTTGTAGGTGGAAAAAGTTTTTCCTCCATCTTTTGATTTATGATATGATACATTGAGCACATACACAATGTCTTCATCTTTTGTGTCGGCATAAATGCGTGAATAATACCAAGCGCGCTGGCGCAGGTTTCTGTCGTCATTCATTTTGCGCCAGGTTTTTCCGGCATCGTCCGAACTGTAAACCCCACCGTTGTCATTTTCGATTATAGTATAAATGCGATTTGAATTTACGGGAGAAACGGAAACGCCCGATATTCCCCAAAGCCCTTTTGGAAGGCCTTCATTTTTTGAAATGTTAGTCCATGTGTCGCCACCATCGGTGCTTTTCCAGAGTGCCGAACCTTCGCCACCGCTTTCCAAACTGTAAGGAGTTCTTCTTATCCGCCAGGTGGATGCAAAAAGTATCCGTGGGTTATTGGGGTCCATCACCAAGTCAACCGCGCCTGCATCGGCATTGGCAAATAAAACACGCTTCCAGTTTTTGCCGCCATCTTCCGAGCGATACACGCCACGCTCTTCGGACGTTTTGAAAAGATCGCCCAACACAGCGGCATACACCAAGTCAGGATTTTTTGGATGGATGCGGATGCGCGGAATATGCTTTGACTCTTTGAGCCCGATAAACGTCCAGGTTTTTCCGGCATCGGTGGATTTATACATTCCATTTCCATACGATACGTTTCCACGTACGCTCACCTCTCCCTGCCCTACATAGATCACATTGTTGTCCCACTCGCTCACGGCCACCGCTCCAATGGAACTTCCAAAAAAACCATCGGAAATATTTGACCATGTGTTGCCTGCATCGGTAGTGCGCCACACACCACCACCGGTGCTGCCAAAATAATACAGGTTGGGTTTTCCGGGCACCCCGGTTACGGCAGCCGAGCGGCCTCCCCGGTATGGGCCAATGCTGCGCCACTCAAGGGCATTGTAAAGTTTTTCGTCATAGCCAATAGCGGCTTTAACCGGGGCAACCGTTCCTTTTTTTTGTGACCAGGCTCCCGCGCTGATGAGCATCAATGAAAAAAGAAAAATGTATTTCATAGTAGAAGAAGTTTAATTTCTGAGGCGAGTTTAGGATTAAATATCCAATTGGCAATTACTTTTTTTATCAATGGTGAAAGAGGCAAGGAGTTTTTTTTTGATGATTTTTTTTGCAGCCGGTCGGGCTGTCGGTAGTCGCCAACCCACCGCACATCTGTCGCGCGTTCCCGCCCTATTCCATTTCGGGCTCCAACAATACCTCCATCCCTGGCTGACCGAAATTCCACAATTAAAAATCCACGCGAAGCGGGCGAGGGATGGCAGTGGAAATCCCACGCGCCTCGCGTGGATTGGAACGAACAGCCCGGTGCCCAGCGCCTCGCGGGGCACGCCCCCAATTTATACCCTTCGTCACCTCACTAAATTGACTTTTGAATAATCCCACCTATTTTTAATGGAAATTATTTAACATGGATTCACGCACGCTCAAACAACTTTTCAGTATTCCGGTGATCGTGGCCGCACTCGGTTATTTTGTTGACATCTACGATCTGCTTTTGTTCACCATCGTGAAAGCCCCCAGTATGCGTGGGGTGGGTGCTACGGATGTGACCATGCTGGCCGATAGTACCAAGGTTATCAATTGGCAAATGGGTGGCCTCTTGATAGGTGGCATTCTGTGGGGCGTGCTGGGCGACAAAAAAGGAAGGCTCTCGGTGTTGTTTGGTTCCATCATTTTATATTCCGTGGCAAATTTTATTACTGGCTTCATCCAAACAGTTGATCAATATGCTACGTGCCGGTTTGTGGCTGGCCTGGGGCTGGCCGGTGAATTGGGCGCAGGCATAACATTGGTTAGCGAACTGCTTCCCAAAAAAGTTAGAGGCATCGGCACTTCGTTGGTGGCCGGCATCGGTTTGTTTGGTGCGGTGGCTGCCTATTTCACGTTCCAACTTACACAAGACTGGCGGCTATGCTATAAAATTGGTGGTGGCTTGGGAATACTGTTGCTTTTGTTGCGTGTGAAGGTGGCCGAGTCGGGTATGTTCAACCAACTGAAAGGATCGGAGGTGAGCCGCGGAAATTTCTTTATGTTCTTCCAAAATTTTGAGAGGTTCAAAAAATATATCCTCGCTATTTTAATTGGCTTGCCTACGTGGTATGTGATTGGCATATTAGTAAACCAAAGTGATAAGTTTGCCGAAAAAATGTTTGCCAGCAAAACATTGGACTCAGGCCGGTCCATCATGTTTGCGTATGCCGGCATTGCCATTGGCGATATACTTATCGGTTTGATCAGCCAATATTTTAAAAGCAGGAAAAAAGCACTCTTGCTTTTTTATTCATTCACAGTTTTGTCGCTTCTGTTTTTCTTTAGCAGTTATAACCTAAGCAATGCTACCATGTATGGCGCCTGCGCAGCCCTCGGTTTCTCCACAGGCTTTTGGGCAATTTTTGTTACCATGGGTGCCGAGCAATTTGGCACCAACCTGAGGGCCACGGCCGCTACCACTATACCCAACATGGTGCGCGGGGCACTGCCCCTTATCAATTTGATGTTCCTGAACTTGTTTCAGAAAACATGGGAGTGGCCACTGATAAAAAGCGGTATTGTGACGGGGATCATCACCGTGACTGTTACCTTAATTGCTTTTTACTTTACAGAAGAAACCTTCCATAAAGATTTGGAATTTGTAGAAGATGATTCGAAGAAGAAGGGATAGCTAAGAGAAATTGTCAAAATAGCTTCCCCGCTTCCTCTACACGGTTTTCACTCATCGTCTCCCGTTTCGGGGACGATGAGATGGAGCCCAACTCTTATAGCGTATCGTCCCCGAAACGGGAGACAATACTTGACACCATAAAGATTTGGAATTTGTAGAAGATGATTCAAAGAAGGTATAGGTAAGCTGTTTGTGCTTATATTTAACCTCAATTTGCCAGATGGCATTTTTTTTTAACTGATGTTACTCACTTCGTGCCCCGATTAAACGAGGGCTCTCGCAAAGCGGAGCTTTCTTTGTGCCTTAGTGTCTTCGTGGCAAGTGAGGTACACCAAATTTGAGCCACAAGGGCACCAAGACACGAAGTTTCACAAAGAAAATACAATGAAATATGCCTATCACTCCTAATGCTTTTGCTGAAGTACAAAACTTTCAAAGAGATTTTTAGGTGATGAAGTTTTGCTTCCCATCCATTTTTTCAAGAGGTTCTTTTTGTTTGCAAAAGCCTGCGTTGATTATTTTATTGTTTATAGGTTGTGCCTCCAACATTCAAGCACAAAACCTTGAACTGATAAATCAATTGCGCACGGAATTAAAAGGTGCCCAGGGGGAATCCCGGTTTAAAACACTCAACGCGATAGGATGGGAGTATCGCTTTTCCAGCCCCGACAGTACCATTTGGTACGCCAATCAAGCTTATCAACTTGGCGTAGAATTAAAACTGAAAAGAGATCTGGCGCGCTCCTTAAATTATATGGGCATTGCCAACAATTACAAAGGGGAGCGGATCAAAGCCTATGAAAGTTACAATCAAGCTCTTGCCTTGGCAGCGGAACAAAATGATTCTACACAGATTGCCCACGCAAACAACAATTTGGGAAGACTATTTTTTGAGCAGGGAGTACTCGAAAAATCGTATAAGCACTTCATTGATGCCCTTGGTATTTTTAAGTCAATAAACGATTTGTCGGGCATTGCCTATACCTACCAGAGCCTTGGCAATTTGTATCAAGCACAGAAAGATTTTGCTAAATCGGGTGATAGTTTTTTGGCGGCCTATCGGATCAGGGAGAAGCTGGGAAATAAGCGCGACATCATGTCAGCAGCTACGTATTTGGGTGGATTGTATCAAGCTGAGAATAAAATCGGGGAATCATCCAGATATTTTATGATGGCCGATAGCCTGGGGAGATTGATTCACGATGAAATTAACATGGCGGATGTAAAAATCAGATTGGCAGAAAATTATTTAAAAGAAGGCAAGCTGGCTATGGCGCAGGCATCGGCCAGTAGTGGCTATGATGTGATTGTAAAAGTGGGCAACAAAAGGTTGACGCCCAGTGCCAATCTTGTGATGGGCAAGATTGCCATAGCAAAAAATAATTTTACGATGGCAAAGAAATATTTTGACAATGCCCTGCGGGTGTCAATAGAAATTAAAGATGCGATTGGACAGATGAATGCTTATTACCAATTGGCAGAAGTAGCTAAGCATAATGGCCAAAAGCAATTGGAGATTGACTTGATGAACCATTACCTGGTGCTGAACGACTCCATCAAAGACCTGGAAGTGGCCCGGCAGGTAGAACGGCTACAGTTTAAATTGGAAATTGATAAAAAAGAGAAGGAGAATGATTTGCTAAAGATCGATCAGGCTTTCAAAGATGCTGTGATTGCCAAACAGCGCATTCTTAACATTGGTTTATTGGTGATGACGGTATTGGTGTCCATTATTTTATTTTTCATTTGGAACTTTAACCGGAAGAACAAATTGATCAATCACACCTTGGCACTCAAAAACGTGGAGATAACCAGGCAGCAAGAGGAGATAGCCATTAACAACAAACGCCTTTTCAGCCACAATCAACAATTGTCAGAACTCAACCATGAAAAGGATATGCTCATGAGTATTGTTGCTCACGACTTGCGGTCACCGCTCAACCGCATTTCCGGTTTGAGCCACCTTATAGAGTTAACGGGAGGACTATCAACCACGCAGCTTGAGTATTTGGAAATGATCAAAAAGTCAACGAAAGCGGGCGCAGATTTGATCACAGATTTGTTGGACGTGAATTCTTTCGCTGAGCGTGCTAATTCCCTTTCGCTATCAAAGGTCAACCTCCATACGTTGATAAGCGAGCGGATTGGTTTAATGGCGGCAATGGCTGTGATGAAGGCTATAGAAATTGAACTGATCGGAAATTTTCCCAGCGAATTTCTTACGGATGGAAGTTATATAGCCAGGATCATGGACAATCTTTTGACCAACGCAGTAAAATTCTCTCATCCCAAATCTAAAATAATAGTGAGCAGTGTTGGTGCAAGCGGATTTGTTGGCATCTCAGTAAAAGACCAAGGTCAAGGCTTCTCAGAGGAAGACAAAAAATCCCTCTTCCAGAAATTTAAAAAATTAAGTGCCCGGCCTACCGGTGGAGAAAGTTCAAATGGATTGGGCTTGGTAATTGTAAAAACGTTGGTTGACCGCTTGGGCGGAAAAATTGAGTTGGTCAGCACGCAAAGCAAAGGAGCAGAATTTATTGTGAGAATACCAGCTATCGACCCCCACTAGGCGAAACACCTATTCAACAATGTGTATCCTGCCCGAAATACCAAGTTGGATTTTCTTTGTGGACATTAGCTTGAAATGCGCACTTAGAGATTTACTCCAATTAGGTCAAATTAAAAATTATAAACTTTTT
>JANOQB010000142.1:0-3098 GCA_031422215.1 Cytophagales bacterium
CCTAAAGTTTAAAGCTCCCCTGGTGGTAGTTGAAAACACACCGTCCATTGAAGGTATGGAACAATTGGTTGCAACATGGGCCAAAACCCGGAGCGATCTGAAGGAAACCCTGGAAAAGTTTCAGGATGATCAGCTAAAGAGAAAAATATACAAGCATCCCTTTGCCGGTATGCTCAACATACAGCAAGCGATGATATTTTTTGGCGAGCATATAATTCACCATAGGCCTCAGATAACAAAACTGGTGAGGGGGAAATAGTTTTTATTTCATATTGTTAACTGTTGTTGTTAAGTGCTTCGTGCTTCCTTTGTGTCTTAGTGCCTTCGTGGCAAATGAAAGAGCAGGGGGTGAGGTCAACTAAACAAACTGTTCAACTCCAATTCAATTTTGCCCACGATAAAAGAAAAATCTTCCACGCGTTCCACAAAATCAAGATTGTTCACATTGATCACCAGCAGCTTGCCTTGCGTGTAGTTGCCGATCCAATTTTCATAATGCTCATTTAGGTTTTTCAAATATTCCAATTTGATGTTGAATTCAAAATCGCGGTTGCGCTTTTGTATTTGCTGAACCAGTTTGGGTATGTCGGCCTTTAGATATATCAGCAAATCGGGAGGCTGCACAAAGCTGATCATCGAGTTGAAAATATCGAGGTAGCTTTGATAGTCGCGCTCGTTGATATGCCCGCTCTTGCGCAAGTTGGCGGCAAAGATGTGAGCATCTTCGTAAATGGTGCGATCTTGTATAATGGTTTTTTCGCTTTCGCGGATTTGCCGCACCTGGTTGAAGCGGCTGTTGAGAAAATATATTTGGAGATGGAACGCCCAGCGCGTCATGTCGTCATAAAAATCGCGGAGGTAGGGATTGTGGTCCACCGATTCGTAGAGCGGGGCCCAGCCATAATGCTTCGAAAGTTTTTCGGCCAACGTGGTTTTTCCGGAGCCAATGTTTCCGGCCACGGCAATATGTTTAGGTTTAGAATACACGGGAGGATTTTAGCTTTGCAAATTCAGCATTACCCGTAAGAATTGCAATGCTTGACCGCCACTGATTTTATATCCATCTTCGCAGCACAAAAATTTTCGGTTATGCGTTGGTTGTTCATCATCATACTTTTTTCAATTGGTTTTTATTCGTGCAACAATGCTGCGGAAGAGGAATGTGTGTATGCACCCAACACCGAAGGCATAACCGTTGACTTACAATTCGAACCGTTGGAAGATTCCCTTCCGGCCATCACAAGCAAACAGGATTTAGTTGATTTCTTTTCGCGCCACGTTACCATGCGCGACTTGTTCTTCAACCGACCGGCATATCCAAGCGATTCGATGTTTGTAAATGAACTGTATAACCGGTTCAGCAACCCACACTTGGACACGTTGCTAACGGAAACAAAATCTATTTTTGGAAATGGTAAATTTTTGAAAGAGGAATTATCGGTGGCCTTTGCCAACATCAAATCGTATTACCCCGATTTTCAAGTGCCACGGGTTCAAACGGTGATCACCGGACTGGAAGGCGACCTCTTTGTGAGCGACTCGCTGATCATAATCGGGCTCGATTATTACCTCGGAAAAAAAGCGCGCTTCCGCCCCAACATGTACGAGTATATGCTGCGCAGATATGAAAAAGATTTCATCGTGCCGAGTATCATGTTGCTATACGGAATTGATGCACGCTACAATGAAACCGACCTGAGCGACAACACTGTGCTTGCCGACATGATCACCTATGGCAAGGCATATTATTTTGCAAAACACATGTTGCCCTGTGTGCCCGATAGCGTGCTGATTGGCTACACCGCAGAAGAAATGACCGGAGCCCGCGCCAACCAGGATATCATCTGGAAAAAACTTGTGGAGGACGAAGCGTTTTACTCAACGGCACAGCCGGTGAAGCAGCGGTACATTGCCGAGCGGCCAAAGACCTATGAGATTGGCGATCAGGCACCCGGGCGCATTGGCACGTGGGTGGGTTGGCAGATCGTAAATAAATATGCTGAAAGAAATTCCGACCTCACGCTTCCGCAGATCATGAAAATAAAAGATGCCAAAGAAATTTTCACCGAATCGAAGTACAAGCCGGGGAGCAATTGACAGTTGACAACGGGCTTCCCTACATAGGTAAGTTGACAAATGATACGGTTCTTTATCAACTGTTGTTTTGTCAATTATTATTTGCTTTGCCGTTCAGATAAAATTTCCGATCGCCCTTCGCAATTAAAAAATCCGTTTCTATCTTTCTTCACTTATTAACTCCTACCCTATGAAAGCTACCACCCGCATACAACTTTCCATCATGATGTTCCTGCAGTTTGTGGTGTGGGGTGCCTGGTATGGGCAGCTTTCAAAATATCTGTTCGCTATCAATTTCACGGGGGCACAAGTAGGAAATATTTATGCTACGTTTTCGATTGCCATGCTCATTTCTCCATTCGTGGTGGGCATGTTGGCCGACCGCTTCTTCAATGCCGAGCGCGTATTAGGTGTATTGAATCTATTGGGGGCAGCCATCCTTTACATGCTTACCCAAATAACCGACTACGACACATTTTATTGGACCATGTTGTTATACTGCCTCACCTTTGCGCCAACCATTTCTTTAACAAGCTCCATCTCCATGCGGCAGATGGCGAACCCGGCCAAGGAATTTCCTCCCATCCGGTTGTTGGGCACCATTGCGTGGATTGCTGTTACCAACTTGGTGGGATACATGGGCTGGGGCGACTCGGTCACCATCTTTCACGTATCTATGTTTACTGCGGTGGGCATAGGCTTGTTCGCCTTCACACTTCCCAAAACCCCGGCAACCATCACAGGCCCGGTCAGTTTTGGTCAGGTGCTTGGCAAGGATGCTTTTGTATTATTTAAAGACAGATCGTTTTCAATTTTCTTTATTGCGACAACAATTGATTCTTGATCATTTGCAGACGACGAAATCGAATAAGACCTTATAACACGATCATTCTTATCTATTTTAAAGCTTAAGAATTGACCGGGCAAAAACTTCGGAAACAACAATCCGCTAGCTCGTCTCAAACGAAAAGATTTTATATCGCTAGTTAGAGCCTGAACTTCAAATATTTCCAACGCTTCGG
>JANOQB010000143.1:0-3941 GCA_031422215.1 Cytophagales bacterium
AGGAATATTTTTTCTTTCCTGATTTTGGCACTAGCCATACCCGTTACGTTTTACAGTGGGCTCGATTATTTTTCCAACGCCCTGAAATGTTTCAGGCAAAAGCAGATCAACATCGATGTGCCCATTGCAGTTGGGTTGGCAGCATTATTTTTCAGGAGCCTTTACGACATACTAAGCCACACGGGGCCTGGCTATCTTGACTCCTTGTCGGGATTGGTTTTTTTCTTGTTGATTGGTCGTTGGTTTCAAAGCAAAACTTATGAGAGCCTTGCGTTTGATCGGGATTTCCGTTCGTACTTTCCTTTGGCAGTACAAAAAAAAATGGATAACGAATGGAAGTCGGTGATAATTTATGAATTGGAAAAAGGCGACACCATACGCGTGCGCAATTGGGAGATTGTGCCTGCCGACAGTGTGTTGTTGGATGGTGACGCGTTTTTTGATTACAGCTTCGTAACAGGCGAAGCCAGACCGGTGAATATAAAAGCTGGCGATCGCGTATATGCCGGAGGGCGCTTGGTGGGCAAGCCAGTTTCGTTAGTCGTAGAAAAGAAAACTTCGCACAGCCACCTTACCAGTTTGTGGAACAAAGATATATTTCAAAAAGCCAACGAAGGGAAATTCAAAAAAATTATAGACTTGGCGGCCAGACGTTTTACTTGGATCGTATTGGTGGTTGCTGTTGCTACCGCACTCTATTGGTATTGGGCGGATGCTTCACAAATGTGGTTGGTGCTCACTTCGGTGCTCATGGTTGCATGCCCTTGTGCGCTGGCATTGGCCGCCCCGTTCACCTACGGAAATATGTTGCGCGTGTTTGGGCGTCATGGGTTTTACTTAAAAAATACGGACGTGATCGAGCGTCTTTCGAAGATCGATACCGTTGTGTTTGACAAAACGGGCACGGTAACAAACGGTGCTGCCCAGCTTGATTTTGTAGGTGCATTGGACGATCATGAATTGGCTTGGGTAAAAACACTCACCTCGTTCTCTTCCCATCCTCTCAGCAACATGATTGTGCAATCCATAAAATTTAATTCGTCTGCACCCGTCTCTGATTTTCATGAGATGCCGGGCCGTGGCATTGAAGGGAAGATAGCCGGCTGCCATATTGCCGTGGGCTCATCGGCCTACGTAAAATTTTCCGGAACCATGCCCGAAATTTCTTCGAAAGTATTTGTGGCCTTGGATGGCCATGTGCGCGGCTATTTTAAAATTGAGACTACGTTGCGCGATGGCATGAAAGAATTGATGCAGTCATTGAGTTCAAAAAAAATAGTCATGCTTTCAGGCGATTCGGACGCTGACCGTAAAAGGATGAAAAAAATATTTCCTCACAACACAACCCTGCTGTTCAATCAAAACCCGCACAACAAACTGGAGTTTATCAAAACACTGCAAGCGAGCAAGCAAAAAGTAATGATGCTGGGTGACGGGCTCAACGACAGTGGCGCACTGAAACAAAGCGATGTAGGTGTGGCCATCACAGATGACACCGGTTTGTTCTCGCCATCGTGCGATGGAATATTAGAAGGCACCAAGTTGGTGGAACTGAAAAAATTTATTTCGCTGGCCAAGGTGGCCACTACCGTATTGAAAGCCGGGTTCGTGGTCTCCTTCTTTTATAATGTGATCGCATTATCATTTGCAGTAACGGGTCATCTCACTCCACTTATAGCAGCTATCCTGATGCCCCTGTCCAGCATTACGGTGGTTGGATTTTCGGCCATTGCTGTCAATATCGTATCGAAAAAAATAATGCGGTCATGAACATTCTCGTTGTCTTGATTTCGATCAGCCTCTTCATCGCGTTGGTATTTCTTGGTGCCTTTCTGTGGAGCCTGAAGTCAGGACAGTTTGATGATACGTATGGCCCTTCTGTGCGCATGTTGTTTGACGACAAGAAAAAGAAAGGCCACGATAAAGAAATTGAAAAAGTGGGACAGACTAAAAATTAATACGGCTTACCCTTCGCAATTCTAAAAAGATTCTGCCTCAAATTTCACCGCGTCCGAATGCTGGGAACACATGCCATTGCAACCTATCCTGCCCATACACCAAAGCAATAATCCCTACCAACAACTACATGAATCAAGGGTCTAAAACTTCTATTTGAATAAACTTATCACACGATATTTTGTTTGCAACTCTCAATAAAGCATCACTAACCCAGCTAGGTTCTGGCAAAATGGCACACCCACCGTGTAGATATTTTTCTACATTATCACAGTAGGCAATTTCCCCAGTCCATAACCACTTATGCATTTCCTGAAAGGGCAAAGCCAATACTGCCGCAGTGTTCTGTATTGCGTGTTCCCCTATCTCATACTTTTAGTCTTTTAAGCAGAGACATACTCAGGGCACGGTAATAGCTTAATTGGATTGGATTATAGCAGTGCTCAAAATGAGCGCTAATGAAATCTTAAACAAAAATTTATGAGTCACGAAAAATTCAAAAACTGCATTGATGCCTGCAACGATTGCGCGGCTGAATGCGAACACTGTGCAACTTCATGCTTGCACGAGAAAGATGCAATGATGTATACAAGATGTATTGAGCTTGATCGCTATTGTGCCGACATGTGTCGTACTGCCGCATCGTTTATGGCACGCTCAGACGAGCACACCATTGCTTTTGTAAACAAGTTTTGCAACCTGTGCGCAGAAATCTGTGATACATGTGCGGAAGAATGTGAAAAGCATTCTCATTCTGAGCATTGCAAAAAATGCGCTGAAGCCTGTCGCGCCTGTGCCGAAGAATGCAGGAAGATGGAACTCCAACACGCTTAAACACTCAAGAGCCTTACAAAATAATGCGGGGGTTCATTTTTATTCAATGATTGAATCAAACTGATAAAAATCATTTCTCGAAATGAGAATGATCAAATAATCAGCATTACTATTTGTTCAGATTTAAATATTAAACTTAAACACGGATCACTATGAAAACAAAATCAATTTTAATGTTCATGCTACTGATATTTGCAGTTGGGTCCGCAAATACACTTCAAGCACAAAATGCCTATAAGCACCCGCACCTCAATGCATCAGGCCATGTATTGGACTCAACCGGAGTTAAATTAGGGTGGGTCACCAAGGAAGGGATTGTTTATAACGCCCAAGGTGAAAAAGTTGCCTCCATCAAAAATAATGAGCTTCATGATCCGAAAGGAAAAAGAATGGGCACGATTGATAAGAATGGAACTTACCACAATGATAAGGGGGCGGTTGTATTCACCATTGACACCAATGACAAAGGGGAAAAGTGCAGAGTATATGACCCACAAGGAAAAGTTATAGCCACCGTTCATGAAGGCTATAAAAATCAAGCTTGTGCAATTCATTGCCTTTACACAAAGATGCCCCCACATTAGGATTGGCTATCCGGCCTGAGCGTAGGCTGAGCTTCCTATTTGAGTTTCGAAACAATCATCCTCTCACCTGATTATAGTCATTCAATAAATGTGCAACTATCTGCAATTTGTATGGGATGAAAAATACTTTTGCTATTTGGATAAGTAGAATGAGATTGTACCAAGTATCAAAAAACTCCTAACAAAAAAATGATCGAAAAAATCATCTCCTGGTCAATGCACAACCGCTTCTTGGTTTGGTTGGGGATTCTGCTGATCATTGCAGGTGGAGTGTTTGCCGTACTTACAACGCCAGTCGATGCCATCCCCGATCTTTCTGAAAATCAGGTAATCATTTACACCGAGTGGATGGGTCGTAATCCCAAGATCATTGAAGATCAGGTTACGTATCCGTTGGTATCCAATCTTCAAGGCCTCCCAAAAATAAAAAGCATCCGGGCAGCTTCCATGTTTGGGATGAGTTTTGTCTTTGTTATTTTCAATGACGATGTGGATATCTATTGGGCTCGGTCGCGTGTACTTGAGCGACTTAACTACGCACAAAAGTTTCTACCTCCGGGATTGACT
>JANOQB010000144.1:0-4230 GCA_031422215.1 Cytophagales bacterium
GAAGGCCTCAAATACAAATTTTTGCTTGGAACTGATTTGCGTTATGATAACAGGGGAATTTTTGAGGGGCGTTTTACACAAAATACAAAGAATGGCGACCCCCGTGCCCAATATCAAAACCAATCAAACATTGGATATACAATTGAAAACCTCGTTACCTATAACAAAACATTTGCAGGCAAACATGATTTGAGGTTTACTGGCTTATATAGCATTCAGGAAAACATCTACGAGAACCACCATACAGTGGTATCGGGTGTTCCGGTTGAAGCAATGAAATGGTATAACCTTGGCAGGGCCTCCACCATCAATGCCATCAGGAGCAAGTTAGAGCAGTGGAACTTGATGTCTGTGATGGGAAGGGTCAACTATTCCTATAAAGACAAGTATCTGTTTCAGGCATCCTTGAGAAGCGATGGCTCTTCCCGTTTAGCGGAAGGAGTTCAATGGACTTCATTTCCCGGATTATCGGCTGCGTGGAGAATTAAAGAAGAGGCCTTCATGTCAACTGTCAACATAATTACAGATTTAAAATTAAGGGCCTCGTATGGTGTGGTAGGAAATACTTCCATTGATCCGTATAAAACACCTGGCATATTAGCACCAACAGTTTATTCATGGGATGAAGTAAATGCTGCAGGTTTCGCGCTTTCAGAAATTCCCAGCCCCAATTTAGGTTGGGAGAAAATGGCCACTTTTGATGTGGGGTTGGATTTTAGCCTGTTGGATGGCAGGTTGAATGGTACTTTCGATTATTATCAGACCAACACTACCGGCTTGTTGTTAAGGAGAAACATACCTTTTTCGACCGGATATGATTTTGCTTTTGAAAATATTGGGGCAACACGCACCACAGGTTTCGAAGTTACCTTGAGCGGCAATATCCTTAATTTATCCAACGGGCTTAAATGGGATGCAGACTTTAACGTTGCCAGTTACAAAGAAGAGATTGTGGATTTGGCTCAGCGTGGGCCAAATGGTGAGATCACCAGCGACCCGGGCAATGCCTGGTTTATTGGTGAGCCTTTGCGGGTATTTTATGACTATAAGAAAATAGGTATTTGGCAGGCAAATGAAGTGGCTCAGGCTTCAACCATGATGGCAGCCTTTCCAGGTGAGATCAAACTTCAGGATACCGATGAAAGTGGCGCCATTACCCCAGCCGACAGGGTGGTAATTGGAAGCGATGTTCCTTCCGCTTATGGTGGACTTAACAACCGCTTTTCTTTCAAAGGTTTTGATTTTTCTTTCTTCTTGTACTATCGGCTTGGTTATACGTTGGACAGCCGCTTCCATTCCGATCAGGCAACCATGCAGGCGCGATATAATAACTTAGACGTTGATTACTGGACTATTAACAATCCTACCAATGATTACCCCAGGCCAAACAGAAACCAGGAAAATCCCGCCTTTGCATCAACCCTTCGCTACAAAGATGGAGGTTTCGTAAAATTGAGAACTATTACATTGGGATATAATCTACCTAAGGATATTGCCGGCAAACTTGGCCTGGCCAATATGAGGGTGTATGTTTCGGCCCAGAACCCAAAAGTGTGGTCAACCTACAAAGTTTTTGATCCTGAATCTGTCAATCAGATTGATGCAGGTGATGTACCTTCGAATAAATTGTTCATAGGTGGAATTAACTTAACCTTTTAATCAAGTAGATTATGAAGAAGAAATTTATATTCTTGTTGATCGCATTGTTGGCTTTCAACATTCAATCGTGCCAAGATTTCCTTAAGGAAGAATTGGTTTCCGAGGTGGCTGGCGGCTACTATACGTCTGCCGCAGGCTTGGAAGATGCCGTAGATGCTACGTATTTCTATCTCAAATTCATTTATAGTAATGAACGGGCCTATACGCTCAATGCCTTTGGAACAGACACTTACACCAATGGTGCCGATGGCAACTTCAAAGGATTTAACTACTATGATAACACGTTAAATTCTGCTCAATCCGTTTTGACGGAAATGTGGCAATTTCTTTACCGGGGAATTAACCAGGCAAACGCTGTGATTGGCCGTTCTGCTAACGGTATCACTGGTATGGACGCCACAAGATTACTGACAAGGCAAGCTGAGGTTAGGTTTTTGCGTGCCATGTATTATTTTACGCTTGTCCGGCAATGGCAAGATGTTCACCTAAGTTTAGAAGAAACAATTGGTGCACAAGTAAAAGCCAATAAAACCCCATCGGCTCGAATCTATGCAGAAGCCATTATCCCCGACCTTCAATTTGCCATTGACAATCTGCCGGCAACCCAAAGTGATTATGGAAGGGCGACAAAAGGGGCAGCCCAGCATTTAATGGGCTTGGCTTTGTTAACAAGAGGGTGGGCCACTAATAACGCAGCAGATTTTTCTACGGCCGAAGCAAGGTTTACAGATGTGATCAATAATGCAGCTTACGGTTTGGTAAGCGATCATGCTTCACTTTGGAATCAAGACAACACAAGGAACAGAGAGATAATTTTTGCTGTGCAGAATGCTACCAATACGATTTTGAATGGAGGAGAAGGAACCCCTGGCGAAGGAAACCGTGGCCACTTGTATTTCCTTATGGAGTACGACATCCGACCGGGGATGATTAGGGATATTGCGAATGGCAGGCCCTTTAAAAGATTTCGTCCAACCAATTATTTGTATGATCTCTATGCTGCAGGCAGGGATAAAGACAATCGCTACGACCAAACTTATAAGCATGTTTATGTGAGCAACAACGGAGCAGCAAATGCGGCCTTGAACTGGACAGCGGCCAATGTTGCGGCAGGTGCCAAAAACCGGGATGGATCACCAGCAGTGGTAGGACAGAGAAAGTTCACCGTTGGTGATACTGCTATATTTCTCCCAGGGCCTGGTAGAGATGCCATCTGGACAGCCACTAAAAAGTTACAAACACGCTATGCTGTTTTTACCCGCACTCCTAATGGAGCTGCCAATACAGGTTATGACGAGAGGATATTTGCCCACATCTCAAAATTCATAGACCCTAGAAGGCCTACCATTCAATGGATGGAAGGCTCCAGGGATTGGTTTGTTTATCGTTTGGCTGATACTTATTTGCTTCGTGCCGAAGCACGCTTTAAGCAAGGCAATACAACCGGTGCAGCGGCAGATATTAATGTTGTAAGAACGAGGGCAGCTAAGCCTGGTAAAATAGCCGATATGCAAATAACCCCAGCCCAAGTAACGTTGGATTTTATCTTGGATGAAAGGGCTATGGAACTTGATGCAGAGCAATGCCGGTGGTATGACCTCGTAAGAACAGGAACTTTGGTTGCTAGAGTATTGGCGCACAATCCTCAAGCACCGGGCATTAAGAGTTTTCATGTTCGCAGGCCAATTCCACAATTACAAATTGATAGAACCCAGGGCGGCTATGTGCAAAATTGTGGTTATCCGGGTGCGCCAGCTTGTAACTAAGTATATCACAATCTTGAAATAACAAAGGCCGGAGAATATCTCCGGCCTTTTGTTTACCAATTCATCCAACAAACTTCCGCCTCGATTTCGCACAATAGAAATTTCCACTACGGTTCGTATTTTTATAGGTAATTAAATCTTTATGGGATCAAACTTGTTAGCATCATTTCCTCCTGCTGTGGTTCGTGTCTTCACGAGCCACTTCACAATATTCCTTTTTTCACTTTTTTTTGGATGCAGCCAAAAGGAAGCCGTGAAAGAAGCCCAGCCAACAACCGAACCCCCCGTCTTCAAAAAAGTTTCCTCTGCCCACAGTGGTGTCACTTTCAAAAACATCGTGGATGAAAACATCGACAACTATTTTGATTTTTTTGCTTACGTGTACAACGGTGGTGGTGTGGGCATTGGCGACATCAACAACGATGGCCTCTCCGATATTTATTTCACCGGCAACGAAGTGCCGAATAAATTATATCTCAACCAAGGCAATCTAAAATTCAAAGACATTACCGAATCAGCCGGGGTTGCCGGAAATGGAAAATGGAACAATGGCGTAACTATGGTGGACATCAATGCCGATGGCCTGTTGGATATTTATGTTTGCAAAGGCGGCTGGCACGATACCGAAGCACAACGAAGAAATTTATTGTTTGTCAACCAAAATGACCTCACCTTCAAAGAGCAAGCGAAAGAGTTTGGGCTGGATGAACCAGGTTATTCAATTCATGCTTCATTCTTCGACATGGATAATGATAGCGACCTGGACTTGTACGTTACCAACCGCCCCGATTCGTTCGACCTTCCC
>JANOQB010000145.1:0-8031 GCA_031422215.1 Cytophagales bacterium
GCAGCGAGGACGAAGGTGAGATATTGAAGGAGCTTGTGTTCAAGCTCATGTAACATGTAATCTGCTTTGATGATTTATTTTTCTTCGATCAAACATAGAGTTATAGTGAGCAGAGTTTCATTTTTTCATTCACCCAAAATACTGATAATTCGAAATAGATTCAGTAATTTTGATTGACGGCAGGTTCAACTTTTTTTATTTTTTAAACTTTAGCCTGCAATATTTTTTACTATTTTCTGTTTTACGAAAAAGTTTTGAATGAAGAGTTACTGTATTCTTCTCGTTTCGGTCTTAGTTGCTTTTACTTCTTATTCCCAAAACCTGTTATCGCAGCAACAGGCCGAAAGGAAATTCAATGCCGGGCTGGTGCTGCTCGATCATAAGCAGTATGGTGCAGCACGCGAAGTGTTTTCTGAGTTTGTTGCTTCAACCAATGCCACGGACGCAAGGCGGGCCGATGCAGAATATTATGCGGCCTACTGCGCCCTCAACCTCTATCATGGCGATGCGGAAAAGAAGATTGGGGAATTCATCAAGCAATATCCCAGCCACCCAAAAGCCATCATGGCCAATTTCGAGTTGGCCAATTTTTATTACACCGAAAAGAACTATAAAAAGTCAGCTTCCTTTTTTTCGAAGGTTGACTTTACAGGATTAAATGCAGAGCAACAAAGCATTGGCAAGTTCCGATGGGGCTATAGCTTGTTCAATCAAAAGATGCTGAAAGATGCGCTCACACAATTCAATGCCATCAAAGGGATTGGAGGTTTGTACGGACCAGCCGCGAGTTATTATGCGGGGTTTATCGAATATAGCCAGGCAGATTATCCGAATGCGCTCACCGACCTGAAGCGTGCTGAACAAAATGATGCGTATGCCAAAGTGGTGCCCTATATAATTGCCAATGTTTATAACAAGCAGAAGGCTTACGATGAATTGATTGTCTATGTAAAGTCGGTGGAAGGGAAGGAAGGCGTTACCAACAAAGATGAAATTGCCTTGCTGTATGCCGAAGCATATTACAAAAAAGGTGATCTTAAAAATGCGTTGGCTGGATATACTCTTTACCTCGAAGACAAAGCTGACAAAGCCGATAAAGGAGTGTTGCTCCGTGCCGGATACACGGCCTTTACGCTGGGTGACGATGCCGCGGCCATCAAATATCTAAAATCATCTTTTGCCGATACCGATTCTGTGGGGTTCTATTCGGCCTATTATCTTGGTGCGCTTTATTTAAAGAAGGATCAAAAGCCAATGGCA
Organism: Cytophagales bacterium; assembly: GCA_031422215.1. Taxonomy (GTDB): domain Bacteria; phylum Bacteroidota; class Bacteroidia; order Cytophagales; family Cyclobacteriaceae; genus ELB16-189. Next base: position 1,261 of record JANOQB010000145.1, read on the forward strand.
CAAACGGCTTTCGACATTGCCAGAAAGTATAAGTTCGATCAGAAGTTGGTGGAAGAAAGCACTTATCAGTTTGCCAAAGTATCGTACGATATGGGCCAGCCCGATCAGGCCATTGCCGAATTTGAGAAAATGTTGATCAAGTTTCCCAACAGTGCCCACACCGATGAGATCAAAGAATTACTTTCGCAAGCATATGTAAATGCATCCAATTATAATAAGGCAATAGAATACATTGAAGCATTGCCACGCAAGAGCCCGGCTGTGGAAAGGGCATTTCAAAAAGCAACACTATTAAAAGGAATTGAGTTGTTCAATAAAGAGGACTATCCCACGGCAGTGGAATTTTTTGAAAAATCGTTAAAGTTTCCGGTGGATATAAACTATGTGGCAGAAGCAAGCTTTTGGAATGCGGAGTCGTACTCAATCGGAAAAAAATACGAGCAGGCTGCCGACAATTACCTTAGCATACTTTCCTTATCGGGATTGACCAATCCGGAGTTGCTTTTGAAAACAAGATATGGGTTGGGCTATGTGTATTACAACCTGCAGCAGTACGACCGCGCCCTGTTCAACTTTAAAGAGTTTGTAAATAAAGCGCAGCCAAAGCAACCAAACCTGCAAGACGGTTTGCTGCGGCTTGCCGATTGTCATTATGTGACCAAGTCGTATCCCGAAGCGCTTGTCAATTATAAAAAAGTAACGAAGATGGGTTCGCCCGATGCCGATTATGCCCACTTGCAGTCAGGCGTTATACTTGGCATCATGCGAAAATATACGGAGGCCGAAACAGAATTCACCACCGTGATCAGGAGCTATCCGCAGTCGCGTGTGTATGATGAGGTGCTCTTTCAAAAAGCGCAACTTGATTTTGAGCAGGGCAACTATGCCAAAGCCGTGGAAGGATATTCATCGCTTATCCAAAGCAACACCACCAGCCGGTTTGCACCTTATGCATTTACGCGGAGGGCCGCATCCTATTTCAATTTGAAAGAGTATGAAAAGACCGCCAACGACTACATTACCGTAATTGAAAATTATGCAAGCCACCCTGCCAGCAACGATGTGCTGTTGCCCCTTCAGGAAGCATTGAACCTGGCGGGCCGCTCTGCTGATTTTGACAAATATCTAAACCTTGTAAAACTTACCCATCCCGATGCAAAAGGTATTGAATCGGTAGAGTTTGAGTCGGCAAAGAATCTGTATTACAACCAGGAATATCCGCGTGCTATTCAAAGCCTCACTTCGTATGCACTGGCCTACCCGGAAAGTCCGCGCCTGAGCGAAGCCAACTACTACAAGGCTGAATCCTATTATCGGTTAAAAGAAAACAACAAGGCCCTGGAGATATATACCGTTATAGCAAACGACAAAAACTTTCTTTTTGCAAACAAAGTGATAGGCCGCATGGCCGAATTGGAATTTAAGTTTGGACGTTATGATCAAGCCATTTCGCACTTTCATAAATTGGCCAGGTTGGCCGCCAACAAGAAGGAGCAATACAACGCATGGTCGGGATTGATGGAATCATTTTATTTGCTTGCCCAATATGATAGTGCCACACACTATGCACATGTGATTTTGGAAAAAGGAAATGTTAATGCGGGTGCGCAAAACAAGGCAACGCTCTACCTCGGCAAAGCGGCCATGGCCAAAGGCGAGTATGATCTTGCCCAGGATGAATTTTTAAACACGCTAAATTCTGCCCGCGATGAATATGGCGCAGAGGCCAAATATCTGCTTGGCGAAATCCAATATCTCTCTAAAGAATACAAACAATGTTACGAAACGTTGATAAGCCTGAATAGTGATTTTGCGGCTTATCCCGATTGGGTAGGCAAGTCCTTCTTGTTGTTGGCCGACAATTATCTTGCGATGGGCGATGCCTTTCAAGCGAAGGGCACACTCAATTCGTTGATCGATAATTTTCCGCAGGAGAGCATCAAGCTGCTGGCCAAACAGAAGTTGAAGAAGATCACCGATGAAGAAGTGAATAAGCAAAAGAATGTAAAAGCTGACACTGTTGATAACTAAAATGACTGTTGCCTGCATGAAAAACAAAGTTAATAATCGGAGTTGGGCTAACCTCTCAAATCTTTCCCTTTGCGCTTTTGCGCCTTTGCGCCTGCCTTGCCGGTTGGCAGGTGCAAAAATGTGTGTGAGCCTTGCTATGCTAATGATATGTATCACCCTTGTTTCGGTTGCGCAGGAAAAAGATAAGCCAAAGGAAAAGTGGGGCGAAGGCGAGATTGAGAAAGTAGAAATTGAAATTGTAAAGGACCGTCAGATAGTGCTGCCCAATGCAAACCGTAATTTTGAAAAAGTGCCGCCCCGGCCCGCAGAGCCAATCAAGCCTGAGATTACTTACGACTTTAAGAATTTGAATTTTGCTACAGCCGATTATAGCCCTTCCATCCGGCCGTTGCGCCTTCAACAAGAGCCAATCGAAAAATTATATGGCAACTATGTAAGTGCTGGGTTTGGCAATTTCGCATCACCGCTTTTCGAAGCCTACCTCACCAACAAGCGCAGCAAAGAAAAATTTTATGGATTAAATTTTTTTCATCAGAGCTTCCGGCAAGGTTCTTTTGAAAAGAATAATGCCAACGGCAACACCGAGCTGTCTGTGTTTGGCAAAGCCTTCGGGCAGCATGCCACCACGGGAGGTTTTTTGAAATTCGAAAATCTCACCAACCATTTTTATGGCATTCGTATTCTTCCAAATGCAAATCAGGAGATAGTCCGCCAGTCTTACACAATCGTTAGCCTCGGTGGCGCAGTAGAAAACCCAAAGAATGCAGACTTCAACTATAAATTAAATGCCGGGTTCAGTTATCTTAAAGATGATGCTTTTAATGCAGCCGAAACGGAAGTGGATTTAGCTTTTCAAAGTGACTATAATTTCAGTGATGAAAAAAAGCTGCTCATTAATTCTGAATATTTTAACATAACTCGCAATGAGGTGAAGTCTCGCCATATCTTCAAAGTAAAGCCTGCCTATCAATTCATGCTTATCGATAAATTGAAATTTACGGCCGGAATAAATGTGGCGTTGCAGACTGATGCACTGGGTAAAAGCAAACCCTTCCATTTGTATCCCCATGTAAAAGCAGAATATCCGTTGAGCAAATCGGTGGACGTATATGCAGCCCTTACCGGGGATATCGATAAAGTTTCGCTTCACTCTCTTGCACGCGAAAACCAGTGGCTGGGTGCTAACGTGAGCATTTTCAACACCAACCGCACGATGGAATTCCTGGGTGGATTGAGAGGAAGGCTCGGAAGCAAAGTGGCATTTGGCGCGGGGGTGTCTTTCTCCAATCTCAAAGACTTTTATTTTTACATAAGCAAACCCAGTGACACTTCACGGTTTGTTACCGTATATGACGATGGCAATACCCAGCGCACAAACTTATTTGGTGAGATAAGTTTTTCCCAATCTAAAACGGTGCGGCTTTCCTTACGGGGAGATTTGTTCTCGTATTCGACAGATAATATTGCTGTTGCCTGGCACCGCCCAACTTATAGGGTGGTTGTCAACTCCTCGTTTAATATCGTTGACAAATTTTTGATCGGTGCTGATATACTGGCGCAAGGTGGTGCTAAGGTTTTTAAGGGTGACGCCAAGCCGGTGGAAACCTTGGGGGCCGCCCTTGATATGAATGTGAGGCTGAATTATTTAGTATCAAAGCAATTCTCGGTGTTTGTAAAAGGCAACAACCTCCTCGGCAATGAATATCAATTGTTTTTGAATTATCCCGTAAGGGGATTGCAGGTTATGGGTGGGCTTACCTATGTGTTCTAACGATAGTTTAATTACTGAAAATTGCATTATTTTGTATTGAACTGAAAACTACAAACCTATGGCAATGAAAGAAACTCCCCCAGACAATGAAGGTGAAAAGCAAGACGAAAGCAATGGCGATGATAATTTTGGATTGCCAGAGATTGAGTATAAACCGTTGGATACGGACAGGGAATCGGTAAGCGGTTCGGAGACCACTTCAACCTTAAGCTCGGATGAACAAAAGGCAAATCAATACAAAATGGAAAAAGAATATTCATATACTCCCATGGAAGAGCCAAAATCAAAAGCACCCGTAATCATTGCACTTGTTATTGGATTGGTTTTGTTGGTAGGCGGTTTTCTGGTTTATCAATATGTGTATAAACCAAAAGCGGAAAAAGAAAAGCGTGAGTTGGCGGCAGCAAAAGCAAAGAAGGCAGAGGATGCCCGTCTGGCAAAAGAAGCAGAGGCGGCAGCAGAAGCCGAACGTAAAAGATTGGCTGATGAGCAGGCTGCCGCAAATGCTAAACCGATAGAAGGTTCCATCGAAACACTAAATGAAAGAACAGGCCGTTATTATGTGGTGATAACCAGTGCCGTTGATGGCGACCTGACGATGGACTATGCAAAGAAGCTAAGTACAAACGGAACCAGTGTGCGGATTATACCGCCCTTCGGAAAATCGAAGTTCAATAGGTTAACACTTGGCGACTACGGCACCTTTGCTGAGGCTCAATCCAGTGCCGATGCATTGAAGCCAACTTATGGTGATGCATTGTGGGTGATCAAATATTGAAGGGTTATTTTTTAATGCATACCACTTTTTTAAACTTATGATTTTAGCTCAGATTGTTACAGGAACACCAGCATCGGTTACGGATCAAACCATTTCGTTTTGGGATTTAACATTGGCCGGAGGGCCTTTGATGATCCCGCTTCTGATCTTCTCTATCATTGCTGTATATATTTTTGCTGAGCGGCTTCTCACCATAAACAGGGCAAACGTGAGCCCCGATGCCTTTATGGGAAAAATAAAAGAATTGGTAATGAAAGGCGACATCAGCGGAGCAAAAATACTTTGCTCACAACACGACACACCGGTGGCGCGTATGATTGAAAAGGGAGTTTCACGCATTGGCAGCCCATTGAAAAACATTGAGGCTTCCATTGAGAATGTAGGTAAGATTGAAGTCTTCCGGCTCGAAAAAAACCTTTCCGTGCTGGCAACCATTGCCGGTGCTGGTCCGATGGTTGGTTTTCTTGGAACTGTGATCGGTATGGTAAGTGCCTTCATCGCGATTGCGCAGGAGGAAGGCTCGGTGAGCCCCAAACTTTTGGCCGATGGAATTTATACCGCCATGGTTACAACCGTTGCTGGTTTGATCGTGGGCATTGTTGCCTACCTCGGATATAATTTTTTGGTTACGCGTGTTTCCAAAGTGGTGCACAAAATGGAATACACATCCATTGAGTTTATTGACTTATTGCAAGAACCGAGATAATGAATATTCAACCAAGGAATAAAATTGATGCTTCGTTCAGCATGGCCTCCATGACGGACTTGATCTTCTTGTTGCTGATTTTTTTCATGCTCACTTCTTCCTTTGTTACACCATCAGGCTTGCCGGTAAACTTGCCCACCAGTGTGGCCACCACCATTGAATTGCAAAAAGTGTCGATCACGGTAACGAAAGATTTACAATTTTATGTTAACGACAAGCGGGTAACCAAATCTACTCTTGAGGGTGAACTTAAAAGCCGGTTGGCCGGAACGAAGGGAGTTGTTGTGTTACATATCGATGAAAGCGTGCCTACCCGCGAAATGGTTTTTGTGGCTGGCATAGCTACTAAGTTAGAGGCCAAAGTTTCCATTGCCACCAAACCGAAATAAGATGAGCAAGGAGCAGGAAAAAAAGAACAAGACCATCGCCATGATTACTTCTTTTAGTATTCATGGGCTGTTGTTGCTGGCATTTATACTCATGATGGCCTGGCGCGCACCCAATCCTCCACATCCTGAATATGGTATAGAACTGAATTTTGGTTTGGATGATCAAGGCGGTGGCGAAATACAACCCGAGACTACACCCGGTGAACAAGCGGAGGACAAAGAGCAGCAAGAAGAAACCACTGAGCCTGTTCAAGAGGAACCCGTGAAGGAGCAAGTTGTTTCGGAAAAACCGGTAGAGCAAGTGGTGTCAAAACTCGAGAGCCCCGTTGTGGTAAAAGAAGAAAAAAAAGAAACCATCAAAGAACCTATAAAGGAGAAGCCTGTTGAGAACAAAGCAAAAGAAACGCCCAAAGAGGAAGTAAAGAAGGAAGTAGTAGTTGCTGAGAAGGGAACCGATGTAAAAAAAGGGGATAACACCACCAGCCAAGGCGATGACAAAGGAAAAGTTGGGGACAAAGGAAACCCCGAGGGGAAATTAGATGCAAAAGCCCTTTACGGTCAGCCCGGTGGTGGCGGAGGCGGAGAAGGGTATGGCCTTTCTATGACCGGATGGGCTTGGGCCGACAATCCCAAAATACCTGCCTTGCCCGATAACGAAGACGGGCGTATTGAATTTGAAATTGAGTGCGATGAAAATGGCGATATCACAGGCATACAAACCATTCAACGTGGGCTTAGCCCAAAGGCGGAGCAATTGCTGAAAGATGAAATCAGAAAAAACTCATTGGTGCGAACTTCTTCGGGTGCTGTGCCCGAACGCTCCAAAGGCCGAGTGGTCTTCATCCTGAAGACGAAGTAGTTCCTGAATAATTCCAATCTTTGAGTCCACTCCGATAAGTCATTTCTGATCAAAAACACTCGTATCATGGGTGGGGATTTCACCTATCGGAAAAAAGACAAGTAGTCAAACATAAAACTTGACACGTTATTTCAGCGATATATTCAAATTGCTTAATGGCATTCTATAGAGGAGCTCTAAAAATCCGGTTTGTATCAGGAAAGAGCGTTTCAATAATTTAGTAAACGATCTTTTAAG
>JANOQB010000146.1:0-12864 GCA_031422215.1 Cytophagales bacterium
GTTAAAGTGATCAAAAGCTTTAAGATGTTTTTACATGTATCAGGAAAACACAGTAAAAATAATTAGGATCTGGGACACCAGGCAAGAACCCGAAAGTTTAGAATTATTGTAAACGGAAATCTTACGCTGAATCACTTCCCAATAAACACCGCTTTTCTTTTTTCTAAAAAAGCTGCCACTCCTTCTTTGTAATCATTGGATGTGCCCGCTATCTCCTGGCAGTACGCTTCGTACTCAAGCATTTCATTCAAGTTTGCTGTAGCCGATTTTTCGAGCATGCGTTTTATAAGTCCAATTGATTTTGTTGGAGCTTGCGCGAAGTGATCGGCAAATTCTTTCACGGTATCATCCAACTGATCGGCAGGCACCACTCTGTTCACCAATCCCAATTGCAATGCTTCGTTGGCTTTTACTTTGCTGCCTATGCTGCACAACTCAAATGCCTTGGCCATGCCCACCAACCGTGGCAAAAAATACGAGGAGCCAGAATCGGGCACCAGCCCAATGTTTATAAACACTTCTATCAACGTGGCTTCTTCGGAGGCGATGATCATGTCGCAGGCCAATGCCAACGAACAGCCCGCCCCAGCGGCCACACCATTCAAGCGGCAGATGATTGGCTTTGGCAGCGATCGCATGGCCATAATAATTGGATTGTACCGTTTGTGAAGCGAATCCATGAACGATCTTTTTTCATCACCGGCCACGGCTTTTAAATCCTGACCTGAACAAAATGCCTTGCCCGCGCCAGCCAACACAACAACACGCACAGCATCATCTTTGGAAACGGCCCTGAGCGCATCCTGAAGTTCGTAGGTGATTTTATCGTTGAGCGCATTATATACTTCGGGCCTGTTTAGTGTGATGGTGGCAATACCTTTGACCGACTCAAACTTTAAGTGTTGAAATTCCATAGTTACTATTTTTAGAATAAAACCAACATCGCAGCAAAGCTTATCGCAAAACCTGAAACAAAACCCACGGACACTTCCGTGGATGTATGGGTATTCAAATATAATCTGGACGACATTACCAACCCGGCTATTGTCAATGCGATGACGGTTGGCCATAGCAACAATTGGCTGTCGATGGCTTTGTTCAAAGGCAACAATATCCCGATCATGCCTCCCATTGCCACACTATGTACACTTACTTTAAAAAAAAATGTTAGGAATGTGGAGAACACTACCAAAGCTGCAACAATCACCATGAATTTGTTCAAGTTGGTGCTAAAGGGAAGTTTGTTGAAAAACAAAAATGTCATTACTAAATAAATAATCATAATAGCGACAAAGGGTAACAAGCGATCGGTTCTCTCCCGTAAGGTATAAGACGAAATCGTTCCAAACTGACGGAACATAACCAAGTTAACCACGGGCAAAATGAACGTGAAGCAAAACACAAATGCCAGAATGACTTTAAAATTCTGGGGTGCAATGGAGAGGATGGCCGGAAAATAGAATCCAAGAATGGCCACCAAATAAGTTGCCAACAACAACGGGTGAAAAATAAAAGAAATTATGTGTGCACCTGTTCTCAACGCATCTCCTTTCTTAACCGAGCCACCGGTATGTTCAATTGCTCGCGATACTTTGCCACCGTGCGCCTGGCAATATTGTATCCCTTCTCGTTCAACAAATCTTCCAGCTTGTCGTCCGAAAGAGGTTTGTTTTTATCTTCCGCTTCAATCAGGTCTTTAATGATTTGTTTCACCTCGCGGCTGCTTACTTCTTCCCCACTGTCGGTGGCAATGCCTTCCGAAAAGAAATACTTCAAGGGCAGCACACCAAAATCCGTTTGTATGGTTTTGCTGCTGGCCACGCGGCTCACGGTGGAAATGTCCATGTTGATGATCTGCGCAATGTCTTTCAATATCATGGGCCGCAGTTTGGTTTCATCGCCCTCGAGGAAATAATCGTACTGAAAATTTATGATGGCCTGCATGGTGCGCAACAACGTATGTTGCCGCTGCTTGATGGCATCAATAAACCATTTGGCAGCATCCAACTTCTGTTTTACAAAAGAAACCGCCTCTTTTAGTTTTTTGTCGCGCTTATCGCTTTTGTCGTAAGCCTTGAACATTTCGGTGTACGAGCGGCTGATGCGCAGCTCAGGGGCATTGCGCGAATTTAACGCCAGCTCAAGTTTGCCGTTGTTGTTGCTCAAAATGAAATCCGGAATTACGTATTGGTTTCTTACGCCCGCGCCCGAACTTATCTCACCCCCCGGCTTTGGATTGAGGCGCACAATTAATTCAATCGCATCGCGGATGTAGTCCTCATCGTCAAGGTCAAGTTTTTTTAAAATTTTCGAATAATGCTTTTTGGTGAATTCATCATAGCATTCGTTGATGATCCGCTTGCCCACGATCACATCCACATCCTGGCCGTCATCCATCCGCTCCAACTGCAACAACAAACACTCTTGCAGGCTACGCGCACCAATTCCGGCTGGGTCAAATGATTGAATGCGTTTAAGGATACCCTCAACTTCTTCCAGGTTTATGTCGATGCTCTGAGAAAAAGCCATGTCGTTGGCAATGGACTCCAACTCTCTGCGTATATAGCCATCTTCCTCAATACTACCAATAAGCTGTTTGCCAATCATCAATTGCCTTTCGTTCAAACCCAAAAAGCCAAGTTGCGTCATCAGGGTTTCGTGCAGCGAAGTACCCATGGGCACGGGCATCTCGCGGTCGTCTTCATCCTCGCCATCTCCTTCCGTTTGTGTTTTGTAACTGTTGTAGTCATCATCACGCAAGTAGTCATTGATGTCAATGTCATCGCTGGAAGAAATCTGCTCCTCCGAGTCAGCGGTTGCTTCATCCCCCTCTGAATTTTGCTCATCGTTGTCGGGAACAGTCTCTTCTTCATTGGTATCCCCTTGATCAGAATCCTCCCCTTCTTCCAGCACCGGGTTCAACTCCAGTTCTTCCTCAATCCGGTTTTCCAACTCGGCTGTGGGCACTTGTAGCAGTTTGATAAACTGTATCTGCTGTGGCGACAGTTTCTGTTGTAGCCCTTGACTTAGATTTAATTTTTGCATTACATGGCAAATTTATCACATCGAGTGGTAGTAAAAAACAATAGTTATGCAATCTGAAGCTTCATAAGAAGTTGGCGGCCTGCCCCGCGAGGCGCAGGGCACCGGGCTATTCATTCAAAGTCCTCGTGGTGCGAGGCGCACCACTGTGGGCTTTCCATTTCTATCCCTGGCCGGGTGTCCTTCCAAAATTTTCTACAAAATGAAGAGACCCAAACATTATTTGATTTCTCAAGTCAGTTTTCGAGAGCCCTGCCTGACCGATAGGCAGGCTCAAACTGACAACCCACTTAGCTTTGTGCGGCATCAAATATTTAATATGTGCGACATTTTGAAATGCACCCGACAATTTTGATTAAAAATTCTAATTGACGTTTTTTGCACACCTGAATACAGGCTCGCTACAGTATGAAAAGAATTAAAATAAAAGAATTGCTTGCCACAAGCCCAACAGGGCAAGCCGTGAAAGTGGAAGGATGGGTGCGCACGTTTCGCAATAGCCAGTTTATCTCCATCAACGATGGCTCCACCATTCAAAACCTACAGGCCGTGGTGGACTTAAAATTATTGGACGAGGCACTGCTGAAGCGCATCACAACGGGTGCTTGCATTTCGATCATCGGTGAATTGATCGCATCGCTTGGCAAAGGCCAGGCCGTGGAAGTGAAAGCAATAGAATTAACTATCCTAGGCGATTGCGATGCCGAGGCATTTCCACTCCAACTCAAAAACAGGCCTAGCCTTGAATACCTTCGAGAGATTGCACACCTACGCGCGCGCACCAATACATTTGGGGCCGTTATGCGCGTTCGTCACGCCATGTCATTTGCCATCCATAAATTTTTTAACGACCGCGGTTTCTTCTGCATACATACCCCGATCATCACCGGTTCCGATGCCGAAGGTGCAGGTGCCATGTTCCGGGTGACAACACTCGATGCAAACAATCCACCCCGCAACCAAGAAGGGCACATAGATCACAAGAAAGATTTCTTTGGCAAGGAAACCAACCTCACTGTGTCGGGCCAGCTCGAAGGCGAAACCTACGCGCTTGCCCTGAGCGAGATATACACCTTTGGCCCTACCTTCCGTGCCGAAAACTCAAATACTACTCGTCACCTTGCAGAGTTTTGGATGATTGAACCCGAGATGGCGTTCTATGATATCCATGACAACATGCAACTTGCCTCCGACCTGTTGCAATACGTGGTAAAGTATGGTCTCGACAACTGCAAAGAAGACCTTGAATTTTTGAACAAGCGCGCGCAAGACGAAGAGGCGACCAAACCACAAGAGCAGCGGAGCGAATTGAGTCTGCTGGACCGGTTGAAGTTTGTGACCGAAAATGATTTTCAAAAACTCAGCTACACAGAAGCCATCGACATTTTGAAAAACTGCAACCCTAACAAGAAAAAGAAGTTTCAATATCTGATCACCGACTGGGGGGTTGATCTGCAATCGGAACATGAGCGGTATTTGGTGGAGAAACATTTTAAAAAGCCGGTGATCCTCTATAACTACCCAAAGGGCATCAAGGCGTTTTATATGCGGCAAAATGAAGATGGAAAAACCGTGGCCGCCATGGATGTGCTTTTTCCTGGCATTGGCGAAATCATAGGCGGGTCGCAACGCGAAGAGCGCTATGAAAATCTTTTACAGCGCATTCAAGAAATGAATTTGCCGGAAAAAGAATTGTGGTGGTATTTGGATCTGCGCAAGTTTGGTTCGGCACCGCACAGCGGCTTTGGTCTTGGCTTTGAACGTTTGATTTTGTTTGTTACCGGTATGACCAACATCCGCGATGTGATTGCGTACCCTAGGTTTCCGGGAGGCGCGGAGTTTTAACCCAATTGGGAAACTTCAATATGACTGATTTTCCAAAAATAAAATCGATGTGCATTAAAAATATTTTGTTGATTTTTCTATTGATTTTTTTTTCAACCTGTAAGAACAAGGAATCACTTGTTATTCCTAAAACGGACGCAGATAATGGCGGCCTGTTTTTACCCGATGGATTTGGGGCATTGGTGGTTGCCGATAGCGTTGGGCCTAGCCGGCATTTGGCCGTCAATGATAATGGTGATATATATGTGAAGTTGCGTATCTCAACCGGAGATTTAGGCAATATTGCCTTGCGCGACACCAATGACGATGGCCGGGCGGATATTTTTGAACGCTTTGGTGATTTCCCAAATGATGGAAGTTTTGCAACTGAAATGCGTATCCACAACGGCTACTTATATTTTAGTTCAGAGCAGGTTGTGTATAGACAAAAATTAACACCTTCCAAGTTAGTTCCAGAAGGCAAACCAGAAGTTATTGTAATTGACCAATTTCCCATTCGATGGCATAATGCCAAGTCATTGGCCTTCGATAATCAGGGTGGTATGTATGTTACGTTCAGTGCCCCCACAAATGTCTGTGAAGATTGGAATTCAGTTCCAAGCAATTCAACAGCAAATGTTAAAGGAGAATATCCCTGCTCGCAACTAAATGACTTTGGCGGTATTTGGAAATTTGATGAGAATAAGTTGGAACAATATCAAGCAGATGGTCAAAGATTTGCAACTGGATTAAGAAGCATTGTGGCCATTTCCTGGAATGAAGAGGACAATAGTTTGTATGCGGTAAATCATGGAAGAGATTATTTATCCAACCATGCGCCACAGTTTTTTAGCCCTTGGCAAAACGCAGTTTTACCGGCCGAAGAATTTATGAAAATCAAGGAAGGGGATGACTACGGTTGGCCCTATAGTTATTACGACCATTTCAAACATAAAAGAATGTTGGCGCCAGAATATGGTGGGGATGGCAACCTTGAAGCAACGGGCTATGCAAATCCTATGATGGGTTTGCCAGCGCACTGGGCACCTAATGATTTGTTATTTTATGAAGGCAATCAATTTCCTGCACGATATAAGAAAGGGGCATTTATAGCATTTCATGGATCAACCAATCGCGCACCCTATCCTCAAGCAGGATACATTGTAGCATTCATTCCTTTTGAAAAAGGAAACCCAACTGGTGAATGGGAAGTGTTTGCAGATGGCTTTGCCGGGGTGGACACCACTGCCACTATGCCTGATGCCAAGTACAGACCCATGGGTTTGTCACAAGGACCCGATGGCTCCCTGTACGTTTCGGAGTCCAAAAAAGGAAAGATTTGGCGTATAGTGTTTAATGCAGACGTGACAAACTTTGGGGAGGCACAGCTAGTCAATATGGAAAAAAGGAAATCAAGAACCTATCTTAAAACACCTGATGAAAAGTTGGATGATTTATCATTGAAGTAATCCATCAACGCAGTGAATCAGAAAAACGAAAAGCACTTTACATAACTTTTCAATTCAGATTAATCCTCCTTTGTCAAGTTTACTCACATGGGGATCGAGAGCACTCCCCTCTCCTCTGGAGAGGGGTTAGGGGTGAGGTATCTAATCATTTCCTTTTCACTGTCAGCAACGGAATGCTACCCTGATAGGCGAGTTTGCGCGTTACACTTCTGCCAAACAATTTTTCTTCAAGGCTGAGTTTGTGTGTGAAGGTAGTGACCAAATCTGCTTTTGTTTTTTTTATGTAACCGTCAATAGCTGATGTAATATCATCATCCACAATCAACTTGAAGTCAAGCTTGTCGTAGGCCATGTTTGAAATTATCTCCTCCACCGATGCTTTCTGAGTTTCCAATTTTTTATCGATTGCTGGGGTTACATGTATCATGTGCACGGTGGAGCCAAATATCTTCGCGAATTCAACAATGATCTCCAACTCTTTCTGCACGTTCTTCAAGTCGGAAGCATATACCAGGTGCTCCATGTTTTTATATTTGGCCAGTTCGGGTATGGCCATCACAGGCACTTTGCATTCGTCAATGACCGACACCGTAGTGCCTCCCAATCTTGCCTTCTTCAATGCCGATGCACCCTGCAAGCCCATCACCACCATGTTTGTTTGGTACTTGTCCACATACTTGCGCACCATTTCTGCCACTGTGCGCGACCGTACCGCCTTATAGCTGATTGCATAGTTTCCTTTTATCGATGTAGTGAGTTCAGTGATCAATTTAGCACCTTCCTCTTCCGAAATACGGGCAATGTTTTTTTCAATTTGCCTAAGATTGAGATTTGCTTTGGGCAAACCATCCAAGCGAACAATGTTGAGAATGGTAAACTCTGCGTTCAGGTTGGCCGCCATCTTTATGGCAAAATTAATGGCCACTTTCGACAAGGGAGAAAAATCGGTGAGGAGAACAATGTTGGGGCCTTTCATTTTAGAAGGAGTTAAGAGTTAGGAGATAGTAGTTAGTTGATTGATTCCGAAAATTATGGTCAATTGAATTTTTGTCAACTGATAATTGGTTTTTATCCAAGTGGAGGAAACCTTTCCGGATCGGCATCGCTCATCATCACATAAATTTTATCGTACACATCCTCTTGATTGGGTTTGGAAAAATAATCGCCATCCGATCCATAAGCAGGCCGGTGTTCTTTTGCCGTGAGTGTGAGCGGAGGGGAATCAAGATACTGAAAGGAGCCCTGGCCCTCAATAACCTGTTGCATCATAAAAGCGGTGGCCCCTCCTGGCACATCTTCGTCCATGAAAATAATGTGGTTTGTTTTTTTTATTGAGTTTGTGATCACATGATTAATATCGAATGGAAGCAGCGATTGTACATCGATCACCTCCACCGAAATGCCGGCTTGTTGCAACTCTTCGGCAGCGGTCATCACAATGCGGCACATCGATCCATAGGTAACTACCGTTAAATCAGTTCCTTCTCTCAGCACTTCACAAATGCCCAGCGGCAACGTAAATTCTCCAATATTATCTGGCAGCCGCTCTTTCAACCGATAGCCATTCAAACATTCTATGACCAACGCGGGGTCGTCCGATTGAAGTAGTGTGTTATAAAAACCTGCCGCTTGTGTCATATCGCGTGGCACCAGCACATGTATGCCACGAATGGCATTTAGCACCATGCCCATGGGCGAGCCCGCATGCCATACTCCCTCCAACCGATGGCCGCGTGTGCGTATGATCACAGGAGCTTTTTGTCCGCCTTTGGTGCGATATTGAAGGCAAGCCAAATCATCAGACAAAATTTGCAATGCATAGAGCAGGTAATCCAAATATTGAATCTCAGCAATGGGGCGCAATCCTCTTAGCGCTGCACCGATTCCCTGACCAACAATGGTACACTCTCTGATGCCTGTGTCAGTCACGCGATCGCTTCCAAACTTAGCTTGCAATCCGGCAAAGCCCTGGTTCACATCGCCAATCTGGCCCACATCTTCACCAAACGCCAACACTTTAGGATCGCGCTGCAAGGCAGCATCAAAGCATGCCCTGAGCACTTCACGTCCGTCCACCAATGGAGATTTTTCCGAGTAGGCTGCAGGAACATGATTTATTTTTGAAGCCGACCATTGGGAGTTGCTGAAAAGGTGCGAGCTAAACCGGTCTTCGTTGTCTTTCTCTATGCGTTTAATCCAATCTGCCAATACATCTTTTAAGGGATGCGAATTTGTCGCCAGTATCCGTTTCGCTTTTTTGGCTGCAACCATAGAATCCATCCGCAACGGATTGATCGTTCTTTTTAATTCATTACGGATCTCTCCCACCTGCACAAAATCTGCCGATGCCTCCTCCAATATTTTATCAAGCAATGCTTGATCCCGTTGCATACCGCTATTGAATGCTTTCCATGCCTGCTCTTTGGCAAGCTTTGCCGTGGCCTTCGCCTGTTTCTCAATCTCACTTAGCTCCTCTTGCGAAGATATCCCTTGCTCAATAATCCACTCTCTGAATTTTTTTATGCAGTCGTGGTTGGCCTCCCAAGTTAAACGCTCCTTTGATTTATAGCGTTCATGCGATCCAGATGTTGAGTGGCCTTGTGGTTGTGTCATTTCCACCACATGAACAATCACCGGTACATGCTCCTCTCGGCAAACTTTCTCTGCCTGTTCATATATGTTGCATAGACCAGTATAATCCCAACCATTGGCGATATAAATTTCATATCCTTTTTCGGATCCGTTTCGCTGAAATCCCGAAAGGATTTTTGAGATGTTACCTTTTGTAGTTTGATATTCATTGGGAACTGAAATCCCGTATTCATCGTCCCAAACAGAAACCAACATGGGCACTTGAAGCACGCCCGCTGCATTGATCGTTTCGAAAAACATGCCTTCGGACGTGGAGGCGTTGCCGATTGTGCCAAAGGCCACTTCGTTTCCATTGTTGCTCAACTCCTTGTAGGTGGCAAGCCCTGGATTGTTCCTGAAAAGTTTGGAGGCATAAGCAAGGCCCAACAGTCGTGGCATTTGTGCTGCCGTTGGAGAAATATCTGCGCTACTGTTTTTTGATTTGGTGAGATTTTTAAAGGCCCCGTTTTCATCAAGCATGCGTGTGGCAAAGTGGCCGTTCATCAATCGCCCGGCCGAAGCGGGATCGGCTTCCACATCGGGGTGGGCATAGAGTTGGGCAAAGTATTGAAGCAGTGTAAGCTCACCAATGGCGAACATAAATGTTTGGTCACGATAATATCCGGCACGGTGATCGCCATCGCGGAAAACTTTTGCCATCGCAAGTTGTGCCACTTCCTTTCCATCGCCAAAAATCCCAAACTTGGCTTTGCCCATAAAAACTTCTTTGCGGCCAAGTATGCTCGCTTCCCTGCTTTCGCACGCCAATGTGTAGTCGGCAAGGATTGCGGCAACTTTTTTTGTGGAAAATCCACGTAGAAGAGTTTTGGTCTGGCTCACTAACTGGTTGGGTTCATGGTAAAAATAGAGAAAAAGCCGGGAGGGTTCAAAGCAAAAAAAATTACCCTTATAAAATGGGGCAAATTCTATTGTTGTCCAAAGAAACTAACCCAGTCGCCAGAATCAATCCGTAGATTATTGGCAGCCTCCTCAAAAAGGAAGATCGTGACCAGGTCCTCGCCAACTTCAATTTTTTCAGCCTGATAGCCTGCTTGGGTTTCAATATCGATAATGGTTTTCTCTGTCTCCAAATCCAAAATTTGCGTTACCTCAACCAGAATTTTGTGCTTGCCATCCTGTGATTTTACGGCAAAGGGATAGTTGCCCAACGAATAAAGAGCGTACCCTTTAAGCCAAGCGCTGTATGAATAGCGGAGGTCGGTTCTAAATTGTTTGCGCAGCCTCATTCCCCTGCGCAAGGAACCATAAAATGCATATAACGATTTGCTCATTGGACTTCAAAATTTGGTAAAAACACCTCCTGCAATCGTGCCTGAATGCTATCTTTGCGGGGCGTTGCTCAAAGCGTGAAGCACCTTGGCCGCAGTTTTATTCCGCCAAAGTAAACTTAATTTTTCACTCAAATAAAATCCAACACTATGATCATCGGGGTACCAAAAGAAATAAAGAACAACGAAAACCGGGTAGCCATTACGCCTGCCGGTACACAAGAATTTGTTAGAAAAGGCCACACCGTTTATCTACAAACTAGTGCGGGCGAAGGCAGCGGATTCAGCGATGAACAATATGTAGGTGCTGGCGCAAAAATCCTACCCACCGCGGAAGCAGTTTTCGGTATAGCCGAAATGATCATCAAAGTAAAAGAGCCCATCGAGCAGGAATATGGCCTCATCAAAAAAGACCAGTTGGTGTTTACTTACTTCCACTTCGCCTCTTACGAACCGCTCGTTCACGCCATGATCAAGACAGGTGCCGTTTGCCTCGCTTATGAAACGGTTGAGCGTTTGGATGGAAGCCTGCCCTTGTTAGTGCCCATGAGCGAAGTGGCCGGAAGGATGGCGATACAGGAAGGTGCCAAATACCTTGAGAAGCCCTTGAAAGGCCGGGGCATTTTGCTGGGCGGAGTGCCCGGTGTGCTGCCTGCAAAAGTGTTGATTTTGGGTGGCGGAGTAGTGGGCACCAACGCGGCTAAAATTGCTGCCGGCATGGGTGCCGATGTGATCATCACCGATGTGAACCTCAACCGCCTGCGCTACTTAGATGATGTGATGCCCAAGAACGTGCACACGATGGTGTCCAATGATTACACGTTGCGTGAGTTGGTAAAAACCCAGGACCTTATAATTGGTGGCGTGTTGATACCCGGTGCCAAAGCCCCGAAGCTGATCACCCGCGACATGCTCAAAACAATGAGGCCCGGCACTGTATTAGTTGACGTTGCAGTTGACCAGGGCGGTTGCATTGAAACCTGCAAACCCACTACGCACGAAAACCCAACGTATATTATTGACGACATCGTTCATTATTGCGTGGCCAACATGCCGGGCGCAGTGCCTTACACATCCACCCTTGCGCTCACCAATGCAACACTTCCTTACGCATTGAAACTTGCCAACTCAGGCTGGAAAAAATCGTGCAATGATCACATCGATCTAAAAAAAGGGTTGAACATTGTAAATGGCAAAGTGGTGTATCGCGCGGTGGCCGAAGCATTCAATACTCCTTACACGGATGTAAAAGAAGTGCTGAGTTGAAATTGCCTTTGCCGATATGCAATTAGTAAAATCAAAATTATAACGCCTCCCTTTCGGGGAATTGAGGAAATGTGTCGAGGTGGTTTACTTTTCCATTGGGCACAGGTTCAAAACAAAATTGCACCATGCCGTTGGTGACGGCCACAAACTTTGCACCGATGGTCATGTTATAAACAGCAACCTGGTTAAATGCTTTTTGTGTAAGCTTTATGTTTGGTGCTTTACATTCCACCAACATCCACGGTTTTCCTTCGCGGTCGTGGATGAGTATGTCCGACCGCTTTTGAAGTTTGTTGTAGGTGAGGCTTCCTTCTATGCGGAAAAGTGTTTTTGGATAGTTGAATTGATTGACCAAGTAATGGATAAAATGTTGCCGAACCCATTCTTCGGGAGTTAGTACGATATACTTCTTTCTGATCATGTCAAAAATCCATACTTTTCCTTCCTCTTTGCGTGTGGTTGGTTTAAAGTCGGGGAGGTTGAGTTTGAACATGAATGTGAAAGTAGAAAAATAAAAAGGTATGAAAACAAAACAAGAAATAGTTGAGAACTGGCTTCCCCGCTACACGGGTGTGAAATTAGAAGACTTTGGAAAATTTATTTTGCTTACCAACTTCGATAACTACGTAAAGAAATTTGCCGAATGGCACAACGTAGAAGTTGCCGGCCTTGACAGGGCCATGCGCAGTGCCACTTCGGGCGGCATCACCATTATCAATTTCGGTATGGGCAGCCCCAACGCAGCCACCATCATGGATTGCCTCTCGGCCATAAAACCTGAAGCGTGTGTGTTCCTTGGCAAATGTGGTGGCTTGAAAAAGAAAAACGATATCGGTGATTTTATCCTGCCCATAGCGGCCATCCGCGGAGAAGGAACTTCCAACGACTATTTTCCGGCAGAAATACCAGCCCTGCCTGCCTTTGCTTTGCAGAAAGCAATATCCACCACCATACGCGACAACAACCAGGACTATTGGACGGGCACCGTTTACACCACCAACCGCAGAGTGTGGGAATGGGACGAACACTTTAAAGAATATCTTAGAAAGATCAGGGTCATGGCCATTGATATGGAAACCGCTACCATTTTCTCCACGGCATTTTATAATGAGATACCCACGGGGGCAATCTTATTGGTGTCCGATCAGCCCATGGTAGTGGATGGAATAAAAACCGAGGCCAGCGACAAAGTGGTAACAACCAGCTTTGTGGATTTACATTTGAAGATTGGCATCGAGTCGTTGAAGCAATTGATAAACCGGGGGATTACCGTGAAGCACTTGAGGTATTGAAAGTAGTGAAATATATTGCGAAGTCCCCAATGTTGAAGTTGGTCGCCTGAC
>JANOQB010000147.1:0-20656 GCA_031422215.1 Cytophagales bacterium
AACTGAGGAGGAGGTACTTCGCAATTGGCATCGTTGCCTAAGAATATACCATCGCAGGCAGCATTGCTTGAACAACTGCCATCATAACAATCTATAAATCCGTCAAAGTCATCATCAATACCATTGTTACAAATTTCCACTGGCGGCTGGGCAAATGAAAACGTTGCCGTAAAGAGTAACACAACTAAGCAAGCGAACGGTTTCACATTTGTAAAACCATCGAACAACTTAAAAATATTCATAGTTGAATTTTAGTATCCCAGAACACACCTCAATTGTCTGTTTTATCTGGATGGCTTTTGCTAAGTAACTGCCAAGATCATTGAAAAAATAATTTTCAAGACTAAAGGTATAAATGTTCTGCCAATTCGAAAAATATCAGGACGAAATGCATGGCAGCCATGGCATCAAAAAAATGAAACAAGTTTTGTGC
Organism: Cytophagales bacterium; assembly: GCA_031422215.1. Classification (GTDB taxonomy): domain Bacteria; phylum Bacteroidota; class Bacteroidia; order Cytophagales; family Cyclobacteriaceae; genus ELB16-189. The sequence goes on from JANOQB010000147.1 coordinate 434, forward strand.
AGCCTATTAGTTACTTTTACAGCACGACCCGAATACTAGTTCCTTTTAAATCAATATGAAAATATTCGCCTCCTGTCTGTCTATCAAAACGCTTTTCTTTTTATTTATCAGTGGCTTATGTATCAACCACAAAGTGAATGCTCAAATTTTAGTTGGCCCCGTTGTGGGCGGGCAAATCAACTGGATGGCATTTGACGAAAAAAGCAGCAGAGACCTTTACAAACTCAAACCACTCCTGAATTTTCATGCCGGGGCAAGCGTGTCCTTCCATGCTCAAAAACGTTTCTTTCTCCACACTTCGATCTTGTATGCCCGCAAGGGAAAAGTGCTTGAGGCCAAAGACCTCGCAAACACCCGAAATGAAGTTAGCTATCGATACATAGATGTTCCCATCCTATACACAGTTGAATTCAAAGCAAAACTTGGCAGGGAAAAAGTGTTCAAGTGGTATTTTGGTGTAGGGCCAACCATCAGCTATTGGCTTGGGGGCAAGGGGATTCTCGTAAGTGACGACCTCAATGAAAATAGTATCAATCCACCCGACTACAAACTCCCCTATAAAATTGTTTTCAGAAAAGATTCTATTTCTGTTGCCGTGGATGAAATGAACATCCGGGAGCCGAACCGGATTCAACTTGGTTTGAATTTTTCGGCAGGCTTGATTTTCGAACCCATACGGGCGCAAAAATTCATGATCAACGCTCGCTATACTTTTGGCCAAAGTTTCTTTAGCCGCTCGGGCATAACAAAAGGCGAATTTGGTTTGCCCGGAATAGTTAACTATGAAGACGACCTGAAAATTAGAAGCCGCGAACTGGTTTTGTCCCTGCACTATTTTATTGATTTGAAGACTGCTGATCGGAAGAAGGGAAAGAGCAACGTAAAAAAGTAAGCTTCAAAAAGCACTCGGAGGCGCCCGATCGGCATCTTCAAACTTTCAAATTTTCAATATGGAAAAGGGATAATAAAAAAACCCGCCCCCGAAGTAGAACCGGATTTTCCAATCCTACTGTCAAGGTCAGGTTTTACACAGTAACGCTATGGCAAAATAGTTTTCACTGTGCTTTAGAGAACCCCAAAGTAGGGGCTTGAGTTTCAATTTTCCTAAACATTTATTAAAACTTTGTTTGTCCTAATAAAATGGCGTTTTTTAAATCAAATTGGCAATTTGTTGAATGAATGTGGATAACTACAAGCAACGGGGTTTACGTAATAAATTGGTAAGAAAAATGCAGGAAAAGGGCATTTTTGACCAACGGGTATTGGCTGCCATCGGAAATGTGCCCCGTCACGCGTTTTTTGACGATGCCTTGCTGGTTCATGCCTACGAGGACAAGGCTTTCCCGATCGGTGAGGGCCAAACCATATCCCAACCTTATACGGTTGCTTTCCAAACCGAAAAGCTTCAAGTTAAGCCTGGCAACAAGGTGCTTGAGATCGGCACCGGATCGGGCTACCAGGCGGCCGTGCTTTTGGAAATGGGAGCAATAGTTTTCACCATTGAGTATAACCGAAAACTGTATGAACGAACAAAGGAGTTCTTGCCTTCGCTCGGTTTCAAGCCCTACTTCTTTTATGGTGATGGCTCAAAGGGAATTCCTGCAAAAGCACCCTATGATAGGATTATAGTAACTGCCGGGGCACCTGTGGTGCCATCTGCTCTCACCGACCAACTTGCTGAAGATGGGATACTGATCATTCCGGTGGGTGATAGGGAAAAACAAAAGATGTTGCGCATTGCCAAAAAGCAAGGCAAACTCTTTCAAGAGGAATTTGAAAACTTTGCTTTTGTGCCCCTGTTAGGTGATCAGGGTTGGAAGCAGTGATTTGAAATCGTTAAAGTGGGATGATACTTTTATGCTCTGCTTTGTGCGCGTGATGAAATCCTCCAATCGTTGCGGCAGTTTTATATCTGTGCCAAGGGCTTGCTCAACTACTTCTTTGAACTTGCCCGGATGAGCGGTTTCTAAAAATATCCCGGTAACGGAGTTGTTTTCTTTTAAACATTTTTTCAAACCAAGATAACCGATGGCCCCGTGCGGATCCATCATATAATTTTTTGAACGATTCACTTCCTGCATAGCGGCCTTGGTCTCTTCATCCTTGAAATAATAACTCACAACATGTGAACAGAGCAGGTCAAAATTGTTGTTGAACAAATCATACATCCTGGGAAAGTTGCTTGGGTTGCCAACATCCATAGCATTGCTGATGGTAGAAACGGATTCAACCGGTTTGAATATTTTGGTTTCAAAAAAATCGGGCACTACTTTGTTGAGGTTCGTAGCGGCAACGAACTTATGAACAGGCAAACCCATTCGCTTTGCGATAAGCCCAGCAGTTAGGTTTCCAAAATTTCCGCTCGGCACGGAGAACACAACCGGCTTGTTTTTATTATTTAGTTGGGCATAAGCGCGAAAGTAGTAAAACGACTGAGGTATCAATCGGGCAATATTGATCGAGTTGGCCGAAGTAAGAAACAATTTCTTCTTTAGCTCCTCATCCAAAAAAGCAAGCTTCACCAAGCGCTGGCAATCGTCAAAGGTTCCGTCCACCTCAAGGGCTGTAATATTGCCACCGAGTGTTGTGAATTGCTTTTCTTGAATGTCGCTCACTTTTCCTGACGGATATAAAACTATAACCCGTGTGCCCGGCACATTTAAAAAAGCATTGGCCACCGCACTGCCAGTGTCGCCTGAAGTTGCTACCAGAATCGTGATCTCTCTGTTTTGCTGTTTGGCAAAATATCCCAACAATCCCGAAAGGAAACGGGCACCAAAATCCTTGAACGCCATAGTGGGCCCATGAAATAATTCTAATGCGTAAATGTCTTTTTCAATTTCAGTCAACGGTGCATCAAACTGAATGGTGTGACTTACAATTTTTTCCAATTCGGCATCGGGTATATCATCATCCAATAATTGAGTGGCCACGCGTATCCCAATTTCCTGAAAAGACATGGATTGGATTGAATCGAAAAAAGAATTGTGCATCGGATGTATTTGCTCGGGCATATAAAGGCCCTGGTCCGGTGCCAACCCTTGCAGCACAGCTTCGCGAAGGGAAACCCGATGACTCTTATCGTTGGTACTGTAATACTTCATTTGATCTTAGTTTTATAAGAAAATTGACAATTTGCAATTGACAATGAGGATAATTTGTCATTTATAATTTTGTCAATTGTCAACTATTGGATTTATCCTCGCCCCTTCCAAATTTATTTTTGAAACGAACACATTGCTGTCCAACAAGTGCTTCAAAAATTGATTTTGAATAACATTCCCTACAGCCAGTGCTTTTTCATTGCTTGTGCTGATCGCAAAAACCGTGGGGCCGGAGCCTGAAATTCCAAAACCGAGTGCGCCCGCATCGATTGCTGTTTTTCTCAATTGGCCGAAGCCTGGAATAAATGCCGAGCGGATTGGCTCGGCAATCACATCCTTCAACGACCGGCCTATGAGATCAAAATCTGGTTTGATCAATCCAAGCATCAACCCAGCAATGTTGCCGCTTTGGGTAATGGCATCTTTCAATTGTACCGTTGGCTTCAACACGCGCCTTGAATCTTCTGTTTTCAATTCAAGATGTGGATGCACCAATGTGCAAAATAAACTTTCCGTTACCGGGATTTTGATCAAGTCCAAGGGCTGATACTCGCGTATCAAAACAAATCCACCTAGCAAGCAAGGAGCCACGTTGTCGGCATGGGCCGAACCACAAGCAACGCGCTCCGATTCCATCGCATGATGCACTAATTCATTGCGGGTAAGTGGGTTGCCCAGCAGTTGGTTCATGGCCACTAATGCTGCCACTCCACTGGCAGCACTGGAGCCCATGCCACTGCCGAGCGGAAGGTTTTTGAACAACTCAATATCCACACCTTGATGGCCACCCACTGCTTTTAAGAGCGACATCACGGCCACCCCTGCTGTATTTTTATTTGCTTCTAAAGGAAGCTGCCCGTCATCTCCGTGTATGGCTGTGATTTTTATTTCAGCGTCATCCCGCAAAGTAAGTTTCACCTCATCGCCCGGAAAATCAACAGCAAACCCCAGGATATCAAATCCACAGCACACATTGGCAACCGTGGCAGGAGCAAATGCTCTTATTGATTTTGGTTGTGCCATGCTATTCAATTTAAATAATTTCCAATGCGGATGATATCGGCAAACACACCGGCAGCCGTTACTTCAGCGCCCGCACCAGGGCCCCGGATCACCATAGGCCGCTCATGATACCTTTCGGTAGTCAGTAAAATAATATTGTCACTTCCCGACAGAGAATAAAATGGATGCTGATCGTTTACCGAACCTAATCGAATAGTGGTCTTTCCGTTTTCCAACACGGCCATGTAACGGAGCTTTTCTTTTTTGGAAGCAGCTTGTTTTCGCAGACCTTCAAAATCATCGTCATGCACAGAAAGTTTTTTGAAAAAATCTTCAACCGATAGTTGGCCACGGCAATCATGGGGCACAAGATTCTCCACCTGAATGTCATCCAACTCTAACTTCAACCCTGCTTCGCGCGAAAGGATAAGTACTTTGCGCGCCACATCCATTCCGTTCAGGTCATCGCGCGGATCGGGTTCGGTATAGCCTTTTTCTTTTGCCTCTTTCACTACATCGCTGAATTTTTTGCCTTCCGCAAAAGAGCTGAAGATGAAATTTAACGTTCCGCTCAATACCGCTTCAATCCGCATTACCTTATCACCGCTAAGGAGCAAATCATTCATCGTGTTGATCACAGGCAAGCCGGCCCCCACATTGGTTTCGTATAAAAATTTTACACCACGTTTGAGCGAAATTGATTTTAATTTTTGATACCGCTCTAAGGAGCCAGAGTTTGCTTTCTTGTTTGGCGTTACAATCGAAATATTAGAAGATAAAATAGAGGAATAATAATCGGCCACGGCTTCGCTCGATGTGCAATCCACAAAAATGCTGTTCGACAAATTCAGCCCGATCATATTGCCAAAGAAATCGTTCATGCTCATGGTCTCACCGGATTCTTTCATCTGCTCCACGGCCGCTTCCAACACAAGGCCATCGGCATGGAAGAACATTTTTTTGCTGTTGCACACCCCCACAACATTTACCTCTAACTGGTTTTGCATAGCCAACTGATCAAATTGTTTGGCAATCATAGCCAGCAGCGTTTTGCCTATCAATCCGGTTCCCACTAAAAACACATTTAATATTTTGCGGTCGGAAAGAAAAAATGCTTCGTGCAACACGTTCAGTGCTTTGGCCGCATCTTGCTCGTGCACCACAGCCGAAATGTTCAACTCCGAAGAACCTTGTGCAATGGCACTCACATTGATACCGTTTTTTCCGAGCGCGCTGAACATCCTTCCGCTGGTGCCGGGGTTATGCTTCATGTTTTCTCCTACTATGGCTACAATGGCAAGGTCGCTTTCCACCAGCACGGCATCCATTTCTTTGCTGTTCATCTCATATTGAAATTCATTTTCGATAGCCAGCTTCGCCTCCTTCACTTTTCCTGTTTCGATAGCGAGGCAAATAGAGTGCTCGGAAGAAGCCTGACTGATCAAAATGACATTTATTCTTTGATCGGCCAATGCCTTGAACAAACGCATGGAAACCCCCACTACACCCATCAGGCCAGTTCCTTGCACATTGAGCAAACTGATCTTATCCATGGACGAAATCCCTTTAACGATCAAACTCTTGTTGTTGGAAGTTTGATTGATCACGGTTCCTTTAAAGATGGGGTTGAAGGTATTCTTAATCCAAATCGGAATCTGGTTTAGCATGGCAGGCTGCATGGTGGCCGGAAAAATTACTTTGGCACCAAAGTGAGAAAGCTCCATCGCCTCCTGGTAGGTCATTTCATTTACGGTGAAGGCTTTTTTAACCTTACGGGGATCGGCCGTCATCATGCCATCCACATCGGTCCATATTTCGAGGGAAGATGCTTTTAATGAGCCTGCAAAAATGGCTGCAGTATAATCCGATCCGCTCCTGCCTATGGTTGTGGTTTCATCAGTTTCAGATGATCCGATGAAACCCGTTACCACCTGAAGTAAATGATGATTTTCAAAATAATCTGTGATCAAACTGTTGGTGACCGCAAAATCTATACGTGCGTGGCCAAAATGGTTATCGGTGCGCACTACCTTGCGGGCATCTAAAAATTCTGCTTTGATGCCGCGCTCTTTTATAGCTTCGCAGATAATATATGCGGACAGCCGCTCACCAAAACTCATTACATAGTCCAGAGTGCGCAGGGTCCGCTCTTTCACTAAATAAACTCCATGCAATACATCTTCCAGTTCGTTGATGGTAAATTTTACATTGGCAATTACTGCGCTTTGCCGCTGTATGCCAATCAATTCTCTCACTGCCTCCAGGTGCCGGTTTTCGAAAGATTGAAGTTGCTCTTTATATTCTCCCTTGCCTTCCAATGCGAGTGTGCTCAGCCCAATCAAACTATCGGTCACTCCACCGAAAGCGGAAAACACCAAAGCAATTTTTTCATTCTGAACATGAGGAACAATTATATCCATTACTGATTTGATCCTTGACGGATTGGCCACTGAGGAGCCACCAAACTTTAACACTTTCATAACTGCTTGAAAAATTTTGAATTGGGTTGAAAGAAATTTCAACTGATTTTTATAAAACGAACTCAACGATGTAGGAGGGCAGCAGGATAGGTAGGGAGCTACCCCGTAATAATTGTAATAGTGGTTGTCTCAACAGAAATTGAAACAGGTTTGGTTGAACTATATGTGCGACTGATTACCACGATGCTTAACTATTTGACGCAAGAAGCAAATTGACTTGGTGTATTGCAAAGTTTTTTTGTGATTTTTGTGAAAATTAAAAACAAACTAACGGTTAGTCGTTTGATCACAAAACAATAAAAGTTGTAATTTTGATTATGGAAAAAATAATATTGACCATACGGGACAAAAGCAAAATCAACTTTTTGGTTGAGTTGCTGCGTCAATTTAGTTTTGTTGAAGTACAACAAAAAACCAACAAAAAGTCAAACGGAGATAGTTTCTTCTCTTCTGCCGGCCTTCTGAAGAACAGGGAAATTTCAGCTAAAAAATTAAGGGCCGATGCCTGGAAAAGATCAACATGATTCTTTGTGACACGGATGTAATTATTGAATTCTACAAGGAAAATCCCCAAGTAATAAGAAACCTTCGTAGCATTGGCGAACCCAATATTGCCATAAGCATAATTACCTCCGGAGAGTTGTTGTACGGTGCCCTCAACAAGAGAGAACTCAATCAAATTTCAAAAGACATTGGAAAATTGAATCTAATCCACATCAACAAAGAAATCGGGGATTGTTTTAATCAACTCTTAATCAAGTATTCTCTAAGCCACAGACTTAGTGTACCCGATGGCCTAATCGCAGCAACCGCTTTAATCGAAAAGATCCAACTTTATACACACAATTAAGGGATTTTAAATTTATCGATGGACTTCAACTTTATCAAGAAAAGCCCTAATGCTCCGTAAAAAAAAACACCCCAAAGATTCCCTGGTCAGCATGACCGAATTAGTTTTGCCCAACGACACCAACACCCTCAACAACCTGATGGGCGGAAGGCTTATGCACTGGATGGACATTGTATCTGCTATTGCTGGGCAGAAGCATTGCCGCAATACGGTGGTGACTGCTTCGGTGGACAATATTTCTTTCCGCGAACCCATCCGGTTGGGCGATGTGGTCACGCTTCGCGCCCGCGCAACACGGGCATTTAACTCATCGGTTGAGATCCGGATTGATGTGGAAGCAGAAAATATTCCAGCAGGAAAAAAGATGGCCAGCCACTCGGCCTACTTTACGTTCGTGGCGGTAGATGCCAACGGTAGCCCGGTGGAAATACCGGAGATTGAACCGGAGACGGAAGAAGAAAAAGAATTGTATAATGGAGCTTTGCGGAGAAGACAATTGCGCCTGATTTTGGCAGGCAGGATGAAACCTTCTGAAGCAAAAGAACTACGGTCGATATTTGACATCAAAGAATAATGGAAAGAGAAATTTTTGATACCACCTATCCGGAAGAAATTTTCCTGCTCAAACACCAGCCTGTTGTAATCATAAACGGGCCGTGGGAACAGCTTGGAGAAACCGAGCGTGAGCAACTTTATAAAATAATCGCGGCACTGAAGATACCAATTGATTCCATCACCATCCTGACAATGCCCACCTTGAACATCACCGCTTTCAAAGGAAAAGCAGACCAAGTAATTTATTTTGGCGAATTGCCTGCCGGTGTTGCCCGTTATGAGGTGCTCGAATCGGACGGGGTTTCATTTATATGCTCTGAAAGTCTAACTGACCTGCTTGTCAATAAGGCCGCAAGGAACCAGTTGTGGATTGGGTTAAGGGCACTTTTCTCAATCTAAAGACCAGAAAATCCCCCAAAATTTTAAAATTTTAATTTTTTAGCCCTTCTTATATCTTTGCGGTGCTTTTCAAAAGCCTGCCCGATAAAATTTGGGCTAAGTGATATTAACTAAATAACTCTATGCAAAACTTACTTTACTCTTTGCCCCTGTTTGGAATTATGGGGTTGCTCTATGTCGTATGGAAAAGTGCCTGGGTAGCAAAACAAGACGCTGGCACCGACAAAATGAAAAAAATTGCAGGCCATATCGCAGAAGGCGCGATGGCCTTTTTAAAAGCCGAATATAAAGTTCTTGCTATTTTTGTTGTGTGCGTAGCAACCCTCTTGGCCGTCACGGCAAGCAGCGAAACATCTTCCCCAATGGTCGGTGTGTCATTCGTGTTGGGCGCATTCTGTTCTGCCTTGGCGGGATTTATTGGAATGCGCGTGGCAACCAAAGCCAACGTGAGGACCACCAATGCAGCAAGAACCAGTTTGGGCAAAGCACTTGAGGTTGCCTTTACGGGCGGATCGGTAATGGGCATGGGCGTAGTGGGCATAGGCGTGCTTGGCCTCAGCGTGTTGTTCATTATCTACGCTAAAATTTATGGGGTGGATTCCCAGGCAAACCTCAATCAGGTAATTACCATCATCACCGGATTTTCCTTTGGAGCATCATCCATCGCTCTCTTTGCCCGTGTGGGCGGAGGCATCTATACAAAAGCTGCCGATGTGGGCGCAGACTTAGTGGGAAAAGTTGAAGCAGGAATTCCCGAAGATCATCCGCTGAACCCCGCTACCATTGCCGATAACGTGGGCGATAACGTGGGCGATGTGGCCGGCATGGGTGCCGATTTATTTGAATCGTATGTGGGTTCTATTGTAGGAACCATGGTGTTGGGTGCTGCCTTTATGGTACCGGGCTTCGTTGATAATTTCGAAGGGCTCTCTGCGGTGTTGCTTCCCCTCGCACTTGCAGGCGTTGGTATCGTTATGTCATTCCTCGGAACATTCTTTGTAAAAGTGAAAGAAGGAGGAAATCCTCAAACAGCGCTCAACATGGGCGAGATTATATCTTCCGTGATAATGATCGTTGCATCCTGGTTCATCATCAAATGGATGCTTCCTGCAGAATGGTGGTTTCAAGACCCGCTCTACACTTGGGCCGATGCTGAAAAAGGAAATCTTTATACCTCAACCGGTATTTTTATTGCAACAGTTATCGGCTTGGTAGCCGGTGTTGCCATTGGTTTGATCACAGAATATTACACCGCTATGGGCAAGAAGCCCGTGCTCTCTATTGTTAGACAGTCATCAACGGGTGCGGCTACCAATATCATTGCCGGGCTTGGAGTTGGTATGATGTCAACTATGTGGCCTATATTGATCATTGCAGCTTCTATCATCGGTGCTTTCCATTTTGGTGGGCTTTATGGTATCGCCATCGCGGCAGTGGGTATGCTTTCAAATCTTGGAATTCAACTTGCCGTGGATGCTTACGGACCGATCTCCGACAATGCCGGTGGTATTGCCGAGATGTCCGAGTTGCCTAAAGAAGTCCGTCAGCGTACCGATAAGTTGGATGCCGTTGGAAACACCACGGCCGCCATCGGAAAAGGATTTGCCATTGCATCCGCGGCACTTACCGCCTTAGCGTTGTTTGGTGCCTTTATGACAACCGCCAAAATCAGCACCATCGATGTATCGAAAGCAAACGTAATGGCAGGCTTGTTCATAGGAGGAATGCTTCCGTTTGTGTTCTCAGCCCTTGCAATGGGTGCCGTTGGTCGGGCAGCGATGGCCATGATCGAGGAAGTAAGAAGACAATTCAACGACATACCAAAATTAAAAGCAGCACTTGCGCTGATGAAGAAAAATGGTGACAAGCCGGTTGAAGAGTGGCCTGCCGATGAACAAAAGACTTTCCATGATGCCGATGGCTCTGCCGAATATGGCAAGTGCGTGGAGATTTCCACCAAAGCTGCCCTGCGGGAAATGGTAATACCAGGCTTAATGGCCGTAGTTGTTCCTGTGGCAGTGGCCTTTATGCCTGGCCTTGGTGTTGAAGCATTGGGCGGCATGCTTGCCGGTGTTACCGTAACGGGTGTACTGATGGCTATTTTCCAATCCAATGCAGGCGGTGCCTGGGACAATGCCAAGAAAAGCTTTGAAGAAGGAGTGGAAATAAACGGCAAGATGTACTACAAAAAATCGGAGCCGCACAAAGCTGCTGTGGTGGGCGATACAGTGGGCGATCCATTTAAGGACACCTCTGGGCCTTCCCTTAATATATTGCTGAAGCTGATGTCGGTGGTTGCCCTTGTTATTGCCCCGTTGCTGGTGCCCGATAACGTTGACGCATCATCCAAATCAAAGGCAGAGCCCAAAGCGAAAACAGAAATCGTGTTGAAAGCCAACACAACTTTGGAGCAGAAATAAAATTTTGTTATCGAAAAAAGAAAAGAGTCATGTTTCACCGCATGACTCTTTTCATTACCTTGATTTCGTAAAAACCTTCGCCATATGAGAATGCTTACAATTTTCTTTATTTTGATCGTTCAACAGACCGCTTTCGCCCAAACAGGAATAGTTGGCAAGTGGAAAACTATTGACGATGAAACGGGGGCACCTAAATCCATCGTGGATATTTTTGAAAAGAACGGAAAATACTTTGGAAGGGTAGTTAAGTTGTTCAGAAAACCCAATGAAGACCAAGACCCTGTCTGCAAAGAATGCGACAGCGAAGATCCGAGGTTCAACAAGAAAATAATCGGCATGGAAATTTTGAAGGACATGGAAAAGGAAAAGGAAGATGACGAATATGAGGACGGATCAATTTTAGACCCTAACAATGGCAAAGTCTATCGCTGCAAAATATGGATCGATGGACAGGATTTGAAATTGAGAGGGTATCTGGGTCCCTTCTACAGAACTCAAACCTGGAAGAAAGCTGAATAGAACCACTGATCCCGAAAAACACGACCTTTATCCAATATAATCACAAACCCAACATTACCTAAAGGTTACCAACCGTGGCACTGCGAGTATTCAAAACTGAATTGCAAATGGACGAAAAGGAGATCTTCGAAAGGATCCAGAAAGGAGATGAGAAGGCATTGGAGTTCATTTATAAGAAGTACTATAGGATGATGACCAAACTGGTGATCACCAATAGCGGAACGGAAGAGGAAGCACGGGACGTATATCAAGATGCTTTGGTTGTTTTTTGGCAAAAGGCACGATCGGGAAATTTAGTACTGACGGCCAAAATGAGCACCTTCATCTACAGCATCTGTCAAAACCTGTGGAGAAAAGAACTCGATCGCAAGAAGCGTCTATCCAATGAGGAAAAGGATTCGCCCCAAAGCATGGATTTGGACAGCGAGGAAAGGAACAAGATAATAGGGCAGTGCCTGAACCAACTTGGAGAAACGTGCAGAAAAGTATTGATGTATTATTATTTTGACGAGATGTCGATGCAGGAAATAGCCGATAAACTGGGATTCGCCAATACTGACACAGCCAAGACAAAAAAATATAAGTGCAAACAAAAATTGGATGAACTAGTGAAGTCTCAATACTCGGAGAAGGATTTTTTAGATTAAACAAGACATGAACATTTCTGATTTGATAGATGATTATTTGACCAACCGGCTCAATGAGCAGGAAAGGGAAGCCTTTGAAAAACAAATGGCCTCTGACCCGGCTCTGAAAACGGATGTGGATTTGCAACGGGAAATCGTGAGTGGTCTCAAAGCCGCACGGATGGCCGAATTGAAAGCCATGCTGAAAAAGGTGCCCGTGGCAACCCCAACTATTTATTTTACACCACTACGGATTGCCGCAGGTCTGATAGGAACTGCCGTGCTTGCCGCAGGATTGTATTTTATCATAGAGAAAAATGGTCATTTCAATGTCAACCAGATGTCTTCATCCCTTGTTGATTCCATAAACCAAGCAGAAAATAAAAATCCGGATTTGAAGCCCGACAGTTCCAAAAACGAAATGAATATCGCGCCTATCCTAAAAGAAAAAGCGGTAAAAGAAGTTATTGAGCAAAAAAAAGATGCTGAAGCCATTGACCAAAATAGCAAGGGAACCAAACCTTCCATTGATGTGATTGACCCAACCGGGGAACTGACCGAAACAGAACCCACACCAGAAAACACGAGCTCAAATTCTCCGGCCATATCACTCGCTAAAATTGATGCGGAGGTAAATTCCAGCGAAAGGAAATTCAAATCGCATTACAAGTTCTCTCAAGGCAAGTTGGTTTTATATGGCGCCTTTGATAAAGGGTTGTACGAAATCATTGAGGTAAATGCCCAGACCAGCCGCACGTTGTTTCTATTTTATAAATCTTCTTATTACTTCCTTGACGAAACACAGAAAGAAGTAACCTTGCTAAAAGAGATTACCGACCCGCTTCTTTTGGATAAGTTGGAAGCCTTTCGGTCAAATAAATAACCAAACATTGAAACCCAAAGCCCTCACTTTGGTGAGCAGGCCACTAAAATCCGAATAAATCATTGTGTATCTTTGAGGCTTATGACCGAGCCGGCCAAAAAATTCAATACAAAGAAAAAGAACCTGGGAAGCTATCCATATATAAGTGTGGTGCTCAGCATCACCATGGCCCTTTTTGTGATCGGTGTTTTTGGTGCGTTGGTTATTTATTCAAAAGAGTTGGAGCGCTTGGTGAAGGAAAACATTAAAGTGCAGGTTTACCTGAAAAACCAAATCACGGAATCGCAACGCGGGCAAATCGAAAAGAGCATTGCTTCCAAGGCATTTGTTTCAAAAGACCAAAATGCCATCGAGTTTATATCCAAGGACGAAGCTGCCAAAGAATTCATTAAAGAAACGGGTGAAGATTTTAGAAAATTTTTGGGCGAGAACCCGCTGCGCGATGCATACCTTGTAAAAATTCTGGAGACTCACCACGATGGAGCAAGCCTTAAAAAAATAAAAGACGAAGTGGAACAAATAGGCGGTGTGTTTGAGGTGAGCTATAAAGAAAACGTGATTGAGTCCATCAATAAAAACATAACCAAGATTGGCCTTATTTTAATAGGCCTGGTTGCCTTGCTGTTGTTGATTGTTGTGTTGCTGATCAACAACACGTTGCGCCTTGCTTTATTTTCGCAGCGTTTTTTGATCCGCAGCATGCAGTTGGTAGGTGCCCGCAGAAGTTTTATCCAAAGGCCTTTTTTGATCAGAGCCGGCATTCATGGGTTGGTATCAGGATTTTTGGCCACCACCATTTTGATTGCCTTGCTCACGGTGGCCACCAAAAAAATTGAAGACCTGTCGCTTATCCAAAACAACGAGCGTCTAATGGCATTGGCAGCTACACTGATTCTGTTAGGAATTTTGGTGGCCGTAGCCAGCACCTATAGGGCCGTAAGCAAATATTTGAAATTATCATTGGATGAATTGTATTGAATTATGAATAAACTACCTTTTGGAAAGAGAAATTATCAGCTGATGATTTTAGGCGTTGTGTTGTTGGTGCTTGGCTTTGCTGTAATGGCGATGGACAAAGATCCGTATGGGTTTGGCTTCTTGGGCATCACCCTCAGCCCCATCATTGTGGTGTCGGGTTTTATTGTTGAAATCTTTGCCATTCTGCATACTCCAAGAGGGGAAAAATAATTTTTCATGTCCCTTTTTGAAGCTATCATGTTAGCCATTGTGGAAGGGTTAACGGAATTCCTCCCGGTCTCTTCCACCGGCCACATGGTCATCGTATCGTCCTTTTTTGGAATTGCAGCCGACCCGTTTACAAAAACTTTTACCGTAGCCATCCAGTTTGGGGCCATCCTATCGGTGGTAGTACTTTATTGGAAACGTTTTTTTCAATCCGTGGATTTCTATTTCAAATTGGCCCTTGCATTCATCCCGGCTGGCATACTTGGTTTTTTATTGTTTGATATTATTGATCGGATATTGGAGCGTGTAGAGGTGGTGGCCGTTATGCTTATCCTTGGCGGAATTGTTTTCCTGTTCATTGATGACCTGTTCAATAAAACAGAAGAGCAAGGTGGATCGGAGGTAACCTATCGCACCGCCTTGAAAATCGGGTTGTTCCAAACCATTGCCATCTTGCCAGGTGTTTCGAGATCGGCAGCCACCATCATTGGAGGCTTGGCCCAAAAGCTAAATAAAAAAGCAGCGGCAGAATTTTCGTTTTTCCTCGCCATTCCCACCATGTTCTTCGCAACAGCCTTCAAACTTTTCAAATTTTACCAGAGCGGTATCACTTTTGGCAGTGATGAAATTTCGTTGCTTGTAATAGGAAATATTACTGCCTTTGTGGTTGCTATCTTAGCCATAAAGTCATTCATATCATTCCTGACAAAAAATGGTTTCAAACTTTTTGGTTACTATCGGATCGCATTAGGGGCCATTATTTTAATCCTTTACCTGCTTGGCATCGACTTGACCATTCCCATATAATGGAAACCAATCACGACAGGCTGCTCCTCATTAATAAACCTTTGCAATGGACCTCATTTGATGTGGTGAACAAACTGCGGGGAAAATTAAAAATTAAAAAAATTGGACACGCTGGCACACTGGATCCGCTCGCCACAGGCTTGCTCATTCTCTGCACCGGAAAAATGACCAAGCGCATAGATGAATTTCAGGCGCAGGAAAAAGAATACACAGGTGATTTTGTGTTGGGACAAACAACACCATCGCACGATCTTGAAACCGCAGTGACCGAAGCAAAAGACATTTCGTTTATAACATCCGAAGCTATTCTTAAAGCGGCAACCAAGTTTACAGGTGTATTGCAACAAATCCCTCCTATTCACTCGGCCATAAAAGTGGACGGAAAGAGAGCTTATAAATTGGCGCGCAAAGGAAAAGAGCCAGAACTTAAACCTCGCGAAGTGATTGTTTCTTTGTTCGAAATAACTTCCATACAATTGCCCGTGGTGAGTTTTAAGATAATTTGTTCTAAGGGCACATACATCAGGAGCCTTGCCCGCGATTTTGGAAATGAATTAGGCGTGGGTGCATATTTGTCTAAATTGTGCCGCACACGAATAGGACAATTCCATTTGAAAGATGCACTGCAAATTGAAGAGGTTAATCCTGAGGTACAATGAAAATTTATCATAGCCTGGAAGATTTTACACCTTTGAACTACGGTGTGGTGACCAGTGGCACCTTTGACGGTGTGCACCTGGGCCATCAGAAAATACTTCATCGGTTGCACGAAATAGCAAAGCGAAATAATGGTGAAAGCGTGGTGATCACGTTCTGGCCACATCCAAGGATGATCTTAAAACCAAATGACATTAGCCTGAAGCTGTTGAACACGTTTGAGGAAAAAGCAGACCTGCTCCGCCAGCAAAACATCGATCACCTGATCCGGATTCCCTTTACCAAAGAATTTTCACAAATCACCTCTCAAGATTTTGTCACCAAAATATTAGTTGATAATATCGGGACAAAAAAATTGGTGATCGGCTATGACCACCGCTTTGGCAAAAACCGCGAAGGAAGTTTTGAGCAATTAAAAGTAAACGGCCCCACCTACGGATTTGATGTGGAGGAAATACCTCCACAAGATATTGATCACGTAACGGTAAGTTCTTCCAAAATCAGAAAAGCTTTGGAAGATGGGGACATTGATGCCGCCACCCATTTTTTGGGCCGCCCCTATTCCATTTCGGGGCGCGTGGTGAAAGGCGATAAATTAGGACGCGTGTTGGGGTTTCCCACAGCCAACATCGATCTCGATTCGCACGACAAACTTATTCCGGTTGAAGGCATCTATGCAGTGAAAGTGATCTATGAAAAAAATGAATATGGCGGCATGTTGTACATCGGCACACG
The DNA here is from genome assembly GCA_031422215.1 of Cytophagales bacterium. Classification (GTDB taxonomy): domain Bacteria; phylum Bacteroidota; class Bacteroidia; order Cytophagales; family Cyclobacteriaceae; genus ELB16-189. Next base: position 16,656 of record JANOQB010000147.1, read on the forward strand.
GCCAACGGTGGATGGATCGAAGCGGTCTATTGAAGTAAACATCTTCCAGTTCGAAAAAGAAATTTATGGCGAGTCGTTGCACGTTTCGTTTATAAAACTGTTGCGGATGGATTCTAAATTCCAAGACTTGCAATCGCTGAAAGAACAATTGCACAAAGACAAAGAAGCTGCAGAAAAAGCATTGGGCAATTACTTGAATTGACAAGTTTCATCCCTCAATTTTTATCAATTCCATTTTGTAACTGTTTATTCCTCCATTACAAGTCAGTTTGGAATTTGATTGCAAGAGTCTGAGATTTGTTTCAAAGAAAACACGATGATCAATAAAGTAATTTCTGGCGCAGAAGAAGCGGTGCGCGACATACAAGACAATGCCACTCTTATGCTTGGCGGATTTGGTCTTTGCGGCATACCCGAAAACTGTATCAACGCATTGTTGCGCAAAGGTGTTAAGGGTCTTACCTGCATTTCGAACAATGCCGGTGTGGATGATTTTGGCATCGGGCTTTTGTTGAAGACACGGCAGGTAAAAAAAATGATCTCATCCTACGTAGGCGAAAACGCAGAGTTTGAAAGGCAATTGCTTGCTGGCGAACTGGAAGTGGAACTGATACCGCAAGGGACATTGGCGGAGCGCGTTCGTGCCGGTGGCGCTGGTATCCCTGCCTTTTATACTCCGGCAGGTGTTGGCACCGAAGTGGCCATTGGAAAAGAAGTGCGAGAGTATGACGGAAAAAAATATTTGTTGGAGAACTGGCTCCGTGCCGATTTTGCTATTGTGAAAGCATGGAAAGGTGACACTTCGGGAAACCTGATCTTTAAAGGAACTGCCCGCAACTTCAATCCGATGATGGCCACAGCCGGAAAAATCACGATTGCCGAAGTGGAAGAACTTGTGCCCGTAGGTAAACTGGACCCGAACCAAATACACACACCCGGAATTTTTGTGCAAAGGATTTTTCAAGGAAGTGGGTATGAGAAGAGGATTGAGCAGAGAACGATTTCGGTAATTCGGTGATTAGATGATTCGATAATTTTGAGGATTTTATAAATAAAAATGCTATGTCAGAAATAAAAAAATACAATCCTGATCTTAAAGAGAATTTGATCGTAACCTTGACTTTTCAACATGCTTTAGAAATCATTAAGTTCGTTGAGCTATTAGAAAACAATCGAAAGTTTGCGGTCGCCAATCAACTGGTTCGGTCTGGTACTTCAATTGGAGCGAATGTAAGGGAAGCACAAAATGCGGAATCAAAAGCGGATTTTATTCATAAAATAAAAATTGCAGCAAAAGAAGCAGAGGAAACTGAATATTGGCTGGAAATCTGCAACCAATCTGAAAACTATCCCGACTGTAGCGACTTGCTAAATCAAATTCTTAGCATAAAAAAAGTACTTTCAAAAATAATATCATCATCCAAAACATCATGATTCGTGATTGGATGAGTTGGTGATGAGTTGCTTAGATGTTTACTCATTAACGAATCAACTTAATAACGAATCAACGAATCAAACATGTTAGATAAAACCGGAATCGCAAAACGCATCGCCAAAGAAGTAAGGGACGGCATGTACATCAATTTAGGTATTGGCATTCCTACGCTGGTCGCCAATTATATCCCATCCACATTGAATGTTGTTTTGCAATCCGAAAATGGACTTCTTGGCATCGGACCATTTCCAAAAGAAAGCGAAGTGGATCCTGACCTGATCAATGCAGGGAAACAAACCATCACCATGATGCCCGGCTCGGCCTTGTTCAACTCGGCCGATAGTTTTGCCATGATACGGGGAGGCCATGTTGATTTAACTATTTTGGGTGCGATGGAAGTTTCGGAAGAAGGAGATATTGCCAACTGGAAGGTGCCTGGCAAAATGGTGAAAGGCATGGGCGGTGCTATGGACTTGGTGGCTTCAGCGAAAAATATAATCGTGGCCATGCAGCATTGCAGCAAGGATGGTGCATCCAAGCTGTTGAAAAAATGCTCGTTGCCGATAACGGGAATCGGGTGCGTGAAAAAAATTGTGAGCGACATGGCCGTTCTGGATGTGTTGCCACAGGGAGGGTTTAGGTTGATTGAGCGTGCACCCGGAGTGAGTGTGGAACAAATAAAAAATGCTACCGCAGGAAATTTGTTTGTGGAAGGGGAAATACCGGAAATGGTTTTGTCTTAACTTTACCAAATGAATGAACTTTTAAAAAAATACAATCCCAATAAAGTCAACAAAATGACTTTTGAAGAAGATGTTCAGTTGAAACAAGAGATGTTTTTATCCTTAAAACCAGCCGAGCGATTGAGGCATAGTGAAGAATTGACACGAAGGATCTGGCGCGAAAAATATAAATACCGCTCGCTAAAAGGCATTAAGGTTGTAAAAAGAACACTTGAACAATGAATGATTTTTTCAGGAGGACCCACGTCAGGATTTTGAGAAAGTTCCTTTTCGATGATGTGGAGTTTGTACTCGTTGGGGTGCATGCTGCTATTTATCACGGAGTTGAAAGAGCAACCAGCGATTTGGATATTCTTGTCAGGCCCACTCATGAAAATGGGGTTAAAATTATTGCGGCATGCAAAGATTTGGGTCTCGATGTATCTGGTTTAGCTCCAGAAGATTTTACCACCAACAATGTATTTTGTTTCGGCATGATACCCAATGGAGTTGACATACTCAATTATTCTGTTGGTATTTCCATAGATGTCATATTTGAAAACGCGGTCACTTCAAAAATAGACGGCATGAGACTTAAAGTTATTGACATCCGCGATTTGCTCATCAATAAACAATCCATCAAGCATACCTCAGATAAAAACCTCATTGACCAACAAGATATAATTGCGCTGAAAAGAATTATCGAATGGAAGAAAAAAGGAATATGAAAAAATCAACCATACAATTCAATATCGATCTCGATCAAAAAAATATTCCCGAACGCATCGTTTGGACGGCCACCGACAAGCCGGATGAAGCACCCTCCGAAACAAAAGCCATTTCGGTTTCTGTGTGGGACAGTAAAGAAAAAAATACCATGCGCATTGACCTTTGGACCAAAGACATGCCCGTGGACGAAATGAAACGCTTTTATATCGAATGCATGGGCGGCATTGCCCAAAGCCTGCTCAGTGCCACCAATGACGAGAAACTTTCCACAGAAATAAATCAACTGTGCGACCGGCTGGTGGAAATTGTGAGGAAGGAAAAGTAGCTTTATTAAAAAGTAGGCAGTAGGCAGTATTACCGCCTACCGACTTTTTAATTAGAGAACAGAACTCACAAAAAAAGTGACAAGCAATCGTTTGTGTTTCAAGTTTTGTTGTAGTTTTATGTATTAAACCCCAAATTCTTATGAACATATTTTACAGGAAGATGTTGATTGCCGCACTCTTTTGGATATGCGGCACAACCTCACTCATGGCCCAAACCACATCGGTATCGGGCAAGGTAACAGACGGAGCAACAGGAGATGCTTTGGCCGGTGTGAATATAGTTGTGAAGGGCCGCGTGATCGGAACCATTTCAAACACCAGCGGAGAGTACAGCCTGAAAGTGAACATGGCTCCACCTTTTACGCTGGTGTTTTCATTTATCGGCTTTGCCACCCAGGAACTCGAAGTAAAAGATGCCAACACTACTGGCTTAGATGTGCCGATGGCTGAGCAAACCATGTTGGGGCAGGAAGTAGTTGTGTCGGCTTCTCGCATAGAAGAAAGTATTTTAAAATCTCCCGTTACCATCGAGAAGATGGACATTCTGGGAATACGAGCGGTGGCCACACCTGATTTTTATGACGCCCTTGCCAATGTAAAAGGCGTTCAGGCGACCTCAGGCAGCTTGAACTTTACAGCTGTAAACACAAGGGGCTTTGCCACCATTGCCAATACCCGTTTCGTGCAATGGGTGGATGGCATGGACACACAGGCTCCCCTCCTCAACTTTCCCACTGGAAGCATTATGGGCGTTGGCGAACTTGATGCGGAGAGCATGGAGTTGATACC
>JANOQB010000148.1:0-8677 GCA_031422215.1 Cytophagales bacterium
GGGGTTGCAGCCTCGCCTTTCTTAAAAGCAACTACGGCTATGAGTTGGATTCCGTCAACGCAGCTTACCTACAATCAATAACAGAGCTTGGCTATGTTACGTTAACCAATCAGTTGCTCGTGCTCACCCGCAAAGGCAAATTGCTGGCCGATAAGATTGCCTCTGATCTTTTTGCTTCGGTGGAATAATTTATAACTTGAGCGCACAAGAACAACCGGCCATCCATTCACATGACATCAGAAGAAAAAAAAGTATATATGCTGTTGAAGGCTGTGATCTATCACTATCACGGCCTTGACGAAAGTGAAAAGGTAGATCTCGACCAAGCCTCCACCAACTTAGACGCAAAAGGTGAACTGGCCTGGGCACTTGATTTTGTGTCGCAGGATTACATCACTGCTTTTGACCGTGCGCGTGCCTATCTCAACACGATCATTGGCGACTACCCAAAGCCAAAGCGAGTTGACCTAATCAATATGGTTTGGCAATCCGATAACCTCAAAGGCTACGTTACCGAAATGGAGGCCACCGCCATGCTAAAATTAGCCAAAGATTGGAACGTGGAAAAAGAATTGATAGAGCTGGTGCTTAAATAAAATTTAGTGTGATGTCAATCATAAAATTCCTTTCTAAAGGGCGATAATTGACAACTTACTGATTTGATTTTTTTATCATGCTTGCCATCATAACCGGGTTTAAAATGAAAGAACCTTCATCCCTTTCAACACCCTTTCGGGTGAACTCCATTGATATACTTCGGGCCATCACTATGGTCTTGATGATTTTTGTAAACGACTTATGGTCATTGAAAGGTATTCCTGCCTGGCTGGGGCATGTGGCACCTGGTGTAGATGGCATTGGCTTGGCCGATGTGGTGTTCCCCGCTTTTCTGTTTATTGTTGGCCTTTCGTTGCCGTTTGCCATTGATGGCAGGCGCAGTAAAGGAGACACCGATTTTGATTTGGCAAAACACGTGCTCGTCCGTTCAATGGCCTTGGTTGTGATGGGCGTATTTCTTGTGAATGGTGAAACATACAACGCGGAAGCCACAGGCATGGAAAGATATTGGTGGAACCCAATCTGCTGCCTTTCATTTATTTTAATTTGGAACAACTATCCAAAATCAGTCAATGCCTTTCTTGTTTATGGGTTGAAGAGTGCTGCAATAATTGCCCTTCTGATATTGGCCTACATTTACCGGGGGGGAGAGGGTGAGGTCTATCGGTTTGGTCCGCAATGGTGGGGAATATTAGGGCTCATCGGGTGGGCCTACCTTGCGAGTGGCCTGGTCACCATCTTTGGCAGAAATAAATTTCTTGTGATCTTCGGTGCCTGGGCCTTCTTTGCCATACTGAGCATGCTTTCGAAAGCAGGATTTGTTCCCACCTTTTTATCGTTCATACCAAATGCAATTTTAGGAGGCACGCTCACCGGGCTTACCCTGGGGGGTGTACTTACCTCTTTGATTTTTCAACATTACAAAAATAAAAATGACAACAAAGGTTTGACTTTAGTATTGATCGGGTCTTCTGCGATGTTGGTTGTTCTGTCCGTTCTTACCCGGCCCTATTGGGGGCTGGCAAAACTTGGTGCTACTCCTGCATGGCTGTTCCTGTGCAGTGCGTTTACGATCCTGGCCTTCGTGATCATACATTGGGTGGCTGATATAAAGCGGAAAGAAAATTGGTTTGCCACCATCCGCGGTGCCGGCACTGGCACCCTGCTTTGCTATCTGATTCCCTACTTCGCTTATGCCACCACAAAAGTATTGGGCATTCATTTGCCCGAAGTGGTTTTGATCGGTGGAATGGGGTTGATGAAATCTTTTTTGTTTGCCATCATGTGCGCGGTCATCACCGGGTGGCTAATGAAATTTGGGGTTCGGTTGAAGTTGTGATCAGAGCAATTGTCAAAGCGAGCCGAAGGAAAAGCAGTAAGGCTTTCGAGATAATCTTTGACTGGTTATTTTTAACAAATAGTATTCAATGAGAAAACTTCTCTTACTACATGCTAACAAGAAAACAATTTTTAAAAACAGTATCAATAGCTTCAGGCACTGCACTGCTTGGCTTCAAAGCAATTGACCAATTACAGGCACCCTCATCCGGGCCCGGCTTTCTTACTTTTGATTTGCACTGCCATCCGGGCAGGCTCTTTTCAGAGGACTTTGGTGGAGAGCCGATGGATCGGGGAAAAACATTAAGCGACATGAAGGCCGTTCAATTGAGTGGTGCATTTTTTACGTTGGTTGCCGATTCCAAATTGATAAAACTTTGCCCAACAGGTGTTGAGATAACAGGAAAATACAAACCCAGTGAGGGTTGGGAGGAATATAAAAGGCAACTGAAGGGGATGAAAGATTTCTTTCGTGCCTTTTCTGTTCGGCAGGCATACCGTGCCACTGACCTTAAACAATCCGGTTCATTGGCCGCTTATATGGCTGTGGAGGGTGGAGATTTTTTGGAGGGGAGCGTAGAGAAGCTTGATGAAGTTTATACCGATGGCATTCGCGCTATCCAATTGGTGCACTATGTACCCAATGATCTGGGTGATTTGCAAACCTCCGCTATCATGCATAATGGACTGTCGCCTTTTGGCAAGGAGGTGGTCCGAAAAATGAACAAGCTTGGGCTGCTCATCGACATGGCACATGCCTCCTTCCAAACAACAAAAGATGCAGCCAACCTAAGCGATTCACCGATCATGCTTTCACATAGTATTTTGGAAATGGAACCTGACCGGCCCATTGCAAAACGTGCCATCTCAAAAGAACATGCCAAAGTAATAGCTGGCACCGGAGGTTTGATTGGGCTATGGCCATCTGGGTTCAATAAAAGTTTTGATGAATTCGTTGACAATAGTTTACGCCTGATAGATGTCGTTGGCATCAATCATGTTGGCATGGGCACCGACATGGATGGCAACTTCAAACCTGTACTGAACAGTTACACCCAATACCCAGCCTTTGCTGATGCCCTAAAAAATAAAGGCCTCTCACCAAAAGAAGTTGAAAAAATAATGGGAACAAATGCAGCCACACTTTTGAAGAAAGTGATAAAGGACAAATAGGAAGAAACGAAAATATCCGAACTATTGAGCTTCGTTTGCAATGCGTGGAGTAAGTTCGTGATGCGCAAAAAGTTGTTGAATTAATTTTCAACATCAGTAGTTGCCGTTACCATCACCAAATCAATCAGCCTCCTGTCCACATCTGTTTTTTTAATGCGCACTTTTACTTTATCGCCCAAGCGGTAGATTTTTTTCCTCCTGCGGCCAATCACGCGGTAGTTCTTTTCATCAAACTCATAAAAGTCATCTTTCATGTCGGCAAGGCGAGCCATGCCTTCGCATTTGGTTTCTACAATTTCTACGAACACACCAAAGTCGGTAACGCCCGTGATGATGCCGTCATAGGGTTTGTCCTCGGCCATGCTCATATACTCCACTTGCTTGTATTTAATAGAAGCACGCTCGGCATCGGCAGCCCGTTTTTCGCGCTCCGAAGAGTGGATGCACTTTTCTTCAAATTCTTTTTTGGCAACCGATTTACCATGGTCGAGATAATGCTGTAACAATCGGTGCACCATCATATCCGGATACCTGCGTATGGGCGATGTGAAATGTGTGTAGTGATCAAACGCCAACCCGAAATGTCCTTTGGCTTCGGTGGTATATTTTGCTTTGGCCATGGCGCGCACGGCCAGCGACTGCAAAACATTTTGCTCAGGCTTGCCTTCAATTTCGTCCATCAGTTTATTTAATGAACGCGACACCGCGGCATCTTCTATTTGCAATTTGTGCCCAAACTGTTTGGCAAACTCCGAAAAAGATTCCAATTTTTCAGGGTTGGGCAAATCGTGTGTGCGGTAAACGAAGGTCTCTCTCTCTTCGCCTTTCTTCCTTTTAAAAATGAACGTGGCCACGCCTTTGTTTGCCAACAGCATAAATTCTTCTATCAACTTGTGCGCATCCTTTCTCACCTTGGGGATAACCGCTAGAGGTTTTCCTTTTCCGTCAAGCTTAAATTTCACTTCGGTGGTTTCAAAATTCACCGCTCCTTTTTTGAACCGCTCCTTGCGCAACAGATGATGAAGCTCGTTTAAGATTTTCAGCTCCTCAGCAAATTTTCCGCTACCGCTCTCAATTACTTCCTGCGCTTGTTCATAACTAAAGCGATGATCGGAGTGGATGATGGTGCGCCCATACCATTCTTTGAGAACCTTTGCTTTGGTGTCCATTTCAAAAACAGCCGCGAAGGTAAGTTTATCTTCATTGGGGCGCAGGGAACACAACCCATTGGACAACCGCTCGGGCAACATGGGCACGGTGCGGTCAACCAGGTAAACGGAAGTGGCGCGGTCGAAAGCATCATCGTCCAAAACATTGCCGGGTTTTACATAGTGCGTTACATCGGCAATGTGAACTCCAATTTCAAAATTTCCGTTTTCGAGTTTTTTGAAAGACAGCGCATCGTCAAAGTCTTTGGCATCTTCGGGGTCTATGGTGAAGGTGAGCACCTCGCGAAAGTCACGTCTCTTTTTTATTTCTTCTTTCGAAATACCTTCTGCAATTTTTTCCGATTCCTTCAACACGTTTTCCGGAAAGCGAAAAGGCAAATCAAATTCTGCCATGATGGAATGTATCTCGGCTTCATTCTCACCGCTCTTGCCAAGAATCTCTACTACTTTTGCTTCGGGGCTTTTGTCGCCATCCGCCCACTTGGTTACTTCAAACAAAACCTTGTCGTTGGTTTTGGCTCCGTTAAGGTTTTCGGGATAGATGAAAAAATCCTGATATACTTTTTTGAAATCGGGAACCACAAACCCAAAAGTTTTTGAGAGTTCAATTTTTCCTACAAAGCGTGTGCGGCTGCGCTTAACTATTTCTATTACTTTTCCTTCGGGGCTTTCACCGGTCTTTCTCCCCGAAAGGGAAACGGCCACCGTGTCGCCATGCAAAGCAGAACCTAAATCCTGCGTGCGAATATAGACGTCTTTTTTCCCTTCCTCACCCGTAACTACATAAGCAAAGCGTGGGTTCACATGATCCACAATGCCCGTAACGGATTTTGACTTGAGTGAACTTTTGTATTGACCACTGCTGAGCTGCTCTACTTTGCCTTCTTCTTCCAGCGCATCTAAAATTTTATAGAGGTCCTCGATCAGGGCTTTCTTCTTCAAACCCAATTTCTTTACGATCTGCTGCACACTGTAGGCTTTGCCCGTCATTTCTTCCAGCAAGGTCATGAGCGAGTTGTGCATGCCGCCCTGCTCCTTCATGTTGCGCTTTTCTTTTTCCGTTTTGAATTTCTTTTTGCTCATAATTTTTTTACCACAGAGGGTGCGGAGATTTCACAGAGAACATAGTTTGGTATTATTTATCAAGCCTACACGGATTAGTCCATCATGGGCATCTACCGATTTTACCTCCACTATTATTTTTCTTTCAACTAATAAATCCATTCTGTACGCGCAATCTAACCTTAGTTCTTCATAAACTAATGGAAGCGGTTTCTCTTTCTCTACAAATGAACCCGATTTAACAAGTTCATAATATAAACATGCCTGATAGACAGATTCCAAAAGGCCTTCAACTTCAAATACACCTGTGGTTAAACTTTAAGCGTGTATAATCTCCATAGCCTCAATCGAAATCCCCTTCATCTTCAAATACAATTGTGCAATGGCCACCACATCGCGCACACAGTATTCGGCAATTTTTTTTAGGTCGCCCTCTTTATAATATACTTTACTCACTTTCGATCCATCCATCTCACCTTTGCTGGACGGTATATTGAAAATAGTGAGCAGCAAATCGAGTGAAGTGTAATGCTTGTAATCGCCAAACTTCCACATCTCCATCGTGTCCAAGTGGCCAACTTCCCAGGGCTTTTTGCCCATTATGTTTAGTGCCAGTGGCAGCGGCAGGCTGTTCACCAACATCCTTCTGCTTGTGTAGGGGAAATCAAATTCCTTTCCATTGTGCGCGCAAAGCCGGGTGGCAGAACCCATTTTTTCAAGCATGGTCTTAAAATCCATCAGCAATTTCTTTTCATCGTGGTCGGCAAAGTATTTTGTGCGCAAGCTCAATTCGCCTTTTTCATTTTCGGTATATACGCCCACTGCAATCACTACAATTTTCCCGAACTCTGCATAGATGCCAGCCCGCTCATGAAACATGTCCTCATCGGTTTGCCCTTCTTCGCGTTTGAAGAAGGTGGCTTTTCGCGCCCACTGTGTTTTAAGCCGCTCGCTCAGTTTGTGGTATTGGTCCACGCAGCCTACCGTTTCAATATCGAGAAAGAGAATATCCTTTAGCTCAGTGTCCATAAAAAATTGTTTGCTTATAAAAGTACAGATAAGAATGGGTAAGGCAAAGATGAGAATGCCTTATGAAATTGGGAATATAGTGTGAACATATCATCCCGATGCAATATCCCTTGCTGCCACCCACGCACTTGTCCACGCGGCTTGAAAATTAAACCCTCCGGTTTCGCCATCTATGTTCATCACTTCGCCCGCAAAATAAAGTCCTGGAAGGATTTTACTCTCCATTGTTTCAAGGTCAATTTCTTTCAACTCTACACCACCGCAGGTAACAAACTCTTCTTTAAAAGTAGTTTTGCCTTTTATGCTGAAGGGGCAGCGCACCAGCAACTCCACCAACCGGTTTATTTTTTTTTGAGAAGCTTCTCCCCATGGAATGGATTCGTTGAACTCGGCCAAATCAGTGAGGCGCTCCCACAAGCGGGCAGGCACATTGAACAGTGCGTTGCCCCTGATTTTTTTCTTTGTTGAGTTTTCCTTCTGCGAAAGCAACACATGCCTCACTTCTTCTTCTCCTACGCTGCCAGTCCAATTTATAAGGGCAATAAATTCATATTTCTTTTCGTGCAGATACTCGGCAGCCCAGGAAGAAAGTCTGATCACAGCCGGACCGCTGAGCCCCCAATGGGTGATCAGCACCGGGCCTTGCTCAGAAAATTTTGTTCCAGCAATTTTTACTGTGGCCTCTTGCACGGCCACACCCATCAAATCGTTAAATTTTTTTCCGGGATCATTGAAAGTAAAAAGCGAGGGGATGGGAGGGATGATGGTGTGCCCGGTTTTTTGGATGAACGAATAAGCCGATGGCTGAGGGTGCCCGCCCATTGCAACCAACACTTTTTGGCTCATGAATTTTCCACCGTTCTCACATTCAATATGGAAAACACCTTGCTGTGGTTTGATCGATGAAACGCCACAACTTGTTTTGATGATGATGTTGAAAGCTTGCGTCTCTTTTAAAAATGCCTGGATAATCGTCTCCGAATTATCGGTGATGGGAAACATCCGTCCGTCATCCTCGGCTATCACCTCAACGCCAATTTTTTGAAACCACGCTACCGTATCCTTTGCATCAAATTCGCAAAAGAGTTTTTTCAATTCTTTTTGTCCGCGTGGATAATGCTTTGAAAGCGGTGTGGCCCCAAAGCAATGGTGGGTGACATTGCACCTGCCGCCACCGGAGATGCGCACTTTGGAAAGCAACTTGGTTGATTTTTCCAGGATTAAAATTTTCAAGCTGGGTTTTCTCATCGCAGCATTGATGGCCCCGAAAAAACCTGCCGCACCCCCTCCTATCACAAGGAGATCGAAAATTTCACCGTTTGTTTTTGTCATCGTGCCGTATCCATCGGTTCATGTTCACAGTAACTTTTCCAAACACGTATCCCATGCCAATGGCCAATGGATAATCGCTCGCCCAATGTACACTATTGTTGATCATGGAAAGACCCACTAAAGACATGATCGAATATCCCACCGGCCTGATCCATTTCTTTTCCGGATAATTCTCTGCGAGGATCACCGTAGTCACCATCAAGGTGCCCATGTGCCCCGAAGGAAATGCATCGTAGCTCGAAACATTTTGCTGATAGGTTTTTGGGTTTGGAAATGGCCTCCATCTTCCACGATCCTGCGTTGCTTTAAAGGGGCTTTCGCGGCCGGTTGTCCGCTTTAAGAATTGTGTGGTGATGCCCATCGCGATAAGGCCCTGCATAAGTTGACTTGCCGTTGACAATGAACGGTAATTTTTTTTTATCAATCCATGTGCAAACAGGCCGGCACCTATCAACAACGGTGGCACTCCTTCGCCAATCGTGTAGATGGCCGTGTTGAGGTTGCCGGGCGCCTGATAGACATCAATGTATTTGTTGCCCAGGTTGAAACCGACTACGTCTATATATTTTCGGTTGTAATCGAGATTGATGTGACGGGAGAACTGCTGCATGCCGTCCATGATTTTTTGATCGGCTGCCCACAAAGCTACCGTTGACCCGGCTATCCAAACCCAGGGCTTAATGCTCTTGCGATGGAATGATTGTTTCACCACTCCTGTAAACGTTTTGGGAATTGAAGTTATAAAAGTGTGTGCTTTTGGTTTTGGATAGATGTATGTTTGGGAACCAAGAATAAGAATTTGAGCAGGCCGTTGGTTTCCATTGATTTCAATAAGTGTATCTAATGGCTGACATTGTACTGACTGAACAAAAAGGAGAGCAACGGTGAACAGGGCAAATCGCATTGGGCAAAAGTAAATAAAGGCAAGTAACCGGGCACCCCACTAAACTAAAAACGTGACAAAGAAATTATTTATTTTGGTTTTGATGCTTGCCACGGGTTTGATACTTCGCGCG
>JANOQB010000149.1:0-5820 GCA_031422215.1 Cytophagales bacterium
AGGTCAGGAGGACCCCGGCCACTCGCGCAGGGACTTTTTGAAAATGATGGGCTTTAGTGTAGCGGCCGCTTCATTGGCAGCGTGCGAAGCCCCCATCCGCAAGGCCATACCGTATGTAAACAAACCGATGGATGCCGATGCGGGCATTCCTAATTATTATGCCTCTACTTATTCAAACGGTGGCGACTATTGCAGCATCGTAGTAAAAGTAAGGGACGGACCCCCTATTAAAGTAGAAGGCAATAGCCTTAGCAAGGTTACGATGGGAGGAACCAGCGCCCAGGTTGAAGCTTCCGTACTTTCGTTATATGACAATTATAGATTAAGAGGGCCTAAGACCCCAACGACTGAAGAAAACAAGTACGCAGATTGGGAGTCGGTTGACAAAGAGATAATTGGCAAGCTAAGTGAGATCGCTGGCAAAGGTGGCCAGATCAGGATTGTGAGCAACACCATCTTGAGCCCAAGCACAAAAGCTGCCATTGAAAAATTCAAAGCAAAATATCCTACCACCAAGGTTGTTCAGTACGATCCGGTTTCTAACTATGGAATTGTAAAAGCAAACCAGGAATCGTTGGGAGCGTCCATCATCCCTTCGTATGATTTCAGCAAGGCAAAAATAATCGTCAGCATTGCAGCAGACTTTTTGGGTAATTGGATTTCCCCGATCGAGTTCACCAAACAGTTTGCCATCAACCGCACCATCAATGAAGAAGTGCGCGACATGTCTCGCTTATTTTCATTTGAGTCAAACCTTTCCCTAACAGGAGCCAATGCGGACTATCGCTCCATGATCAAGCCTTCGCAGGAAGGGGTAGTGGTAACTCAACTTTACAACATACTGTCGGGCAAAGGCGGCAAGAGCGACATTGTCTATCTTAACAAAGCTGCCGAGGACCTTAAAGCAAATCAGGGGGCATCGTTGGTTGTCTCGGGCTCCAATGATAAAAATATTCAGATCGTAGTAAACGCCATCAACAATCTGTTGGGCAGCTACGGCACCACCATCTTACCAAACGCACCTGTCAATTTCCGTCAGGGAAATGATGAGGAAATGAATGCGTTCATGGCAGAAGCTAAAGATGGAAAAGTGGACGGTGTTATTTTCTATAACTGCAATCCGGTTTACGATCATCCTAAAGGTGAAGTATTGGAAGCAGCCTTAAAAAATATTTCTTTGTCGGTTTCCACTTCAACAACCCCTGACGAGACAGCCTCGTCCTCTAAATACATGGCACCCGATCATCACTACTTAGAATCGTGGAGTGATGCCGAACCTAAAGCAAACTCATTCAGTTTATCACAACCTGCTATTACGCAACTATTTAAAACCCGTCAGGCTCCAGAGAGTTTGTTGGTGTGGGCAGGCGAAGCAAACACAGAGTATTTTACTTTCGTAAAAGAATATTGGAGGAGCCGTTTCTTCGCTTCACAAAATGCCATTACCGATTTTCAAACCTTCTGGGACAAATGTCTCTATGAAGGGGTTTATGTAATCGCCAACAACGCTCCGGCCCTTTCCTTTACAGGGAATGTAGATTCAGCGCTGTCTGCAATTTCATCTATAAAAGCAGGCGGTGAATTTGAACTCGTGATCCACGAAAGCTATGGAGTAGGCAACGGCTCGCAAGCCAACAATCCACTGCTCCAGGAGTTTCCTGATCCGATCACAAAAGCAACATGGGATCATTATGTTACTGTCTCTCAAGCAGACGCCACAACACTAGGAATTGATAACGATGCTGAGGGAAGAACGCAAAAGGTAAACCTCACGGCAAACGGAAAGACTATTTCTGTTGCGGCATTGGTTCAGCCAGGTCAGGCACCCGGCACGTTGGGGGTTGGCTTAGGTTACGGAAGAACCAAGGTGGGCAAAGTAGGGGAGGGCATCGGTGCAAATGCATACCCATTGGTGAGTGCTTCGGGCGAGAGTTTATCGTTCACAGTAATCAATGGAGTTGCTCTCGAAAAGACCGAGGAAGAATTCCAAATCGCGCAAACGCAAATCCATCATACCTACATGGGCCGCCACAGCGTGATCCAGGAATCGGTGTTGAGCGAATTCAAAAAAGACGCGGCCGCAGGCCGGGAGAATCCGATGGTCACCAAGTGGGACGAAAAAGTTGATGCCAGTACATTAAGCCTTTGGAAAGGCCACGAATACAATAATCACCATTGGGGAATGGCCATAGACCTGAACACCTGCACGGGTTGTGGTTCATGTGTGGTGGCTTGTAACGTGGAGAATAACGTAGCCCTTGTAGGCAAACAGGAAGTAATCAACAGGCGCGAAATGCATTGGTTGCGCATTGACAGATACTACAGCAGCGATGCGCATCCCGAAAATTATAAAGAGGCAGAGATTGCCTCCTCCAATCCGGAAGTAGTATTCCAACCTATGCTTTGCCAGCATTGCAACAATGCCCCTTGCGAAACGGTTTGTCCGGTGGCAGCAACCACGCACAGCACCGAGGGCCTTAATCAAATGACGTATAACCGTTGCATTGGCACGCGCTATTGTGCCAACAACTGTCCTTATAAAGTACGCAGGTTCAACTGGTTCAAGTATCACGACAACCAACAATTCTATCAATCGAACCCGGCCATGAACACCGACTTGGGCAGGATGGTACTCAATCCAGAAGTTACCGTTCGCTCGCGGGGTGTGATGGAAAAATGTTCCTTCTGCGTACAGCGAATTCAGGGTGGAAAACTGGCCGCAAAAAGAGAACGCAGGCCGCTCGAAGACGGAGAAGTTGTTACAGCATGCCAGGCGGCTTGTTCAAGTGGTGCCATTTTGTTTGGCGACATGAACAATACCGAAAGCAAAATCAGCAAGCTGCTGAAGATCGATCATTACAAAGAAGTATTGAAAGATGGCAAGCCTGAGAAAGTTTTCAATTACGGCATCGACAAGAAAATCGGTAACCCACGGGCTTATCGCGTGTTGGAAGACATTGGGGTGAAACCAAATATTTTCTACCTCACCAAGATTAGAAACAAAGACAAAGCAACGGAGAACGCATAAAGTTTATAAACAGAACCTGATACGCAACTAAAGTATGCAAGTAACTTCATCAGTACGAGAAACTCTTATAACAGGCGGAAAAACTGTACGTGATGTATCGGAAGACATCAGCCGGCAGGTAGAAGGAAAACCTACCCGTTTATGGTGGATTGCCTTCAGTATTTCATTGGTACTTTTAATGTTCGGTGTCTATTGTCTTGTCACCGTGTTGTGGGAAGGCATTGGCATGTGGGGTTTGAACAAAACCGTAGGCTGGGCATGGGACATCACCAACTTCGTGTGGTGGGTTGGCATCGGCCACGCAGGCACATTGATCTCGGCCATCCTTTTATTGTTCCGTCAAAAGTGGAGAATGTCCATCAACCGTGCTGCCGAGGCGATGACCATCTTTGCCGTTATTTGCGCGGCCACATTTCCGTTGGTCCACATGGGCCGTTTGTGGCTTGGATTGTATTGGGTACTTCCACTTCCAAACACGTGGGGATCTCTTTGGGCCAACTTCAACTCACCACTGTTGTGGGATGTGTTCGCGATCACAACGTACTTTACTGTATCCTTAGTGTTTTGGTACATGGGTTTGATCCCTGACTTTGCCGTGATCCGCGATAGGGCCACCCGCATGGGCAATAAAACCCGCGCCACTATTTATAATGCATTAAGCTTTGGATGGGATGGAGCTGCAAGAACCTGGATGCGCTACGAATCCGTAGCGTTGATCTTGGCGGGATTATCAACACCGCTTGTGCTTTCGGTTCACACCATTGTATCGTTCGACTTCGCAACCTCCATCGTTCCCGGATGGCACACTACCATCTTCCCACCTTACTTTGTGGCAGGCGCTATTTTTTCTGGCTTCGCTATGGTGCTCACGCTTTTGATCGTTACTCGCAAAGTGTTTCATCTGGAAGATTATATTACCATTTATCACATCGAGTTGATGAACATCGTAATCATCATCACAGGTTCTATTGTGGGCATTGCCTACATCACTGAATTCTTTGTTGCCTGGTATGGACAAGTGCCTGCCGAATATTATGCTTTCTATAACCGGGCAACTGGTCCATATTGGTGGGCTTACTGGTCGATGATGACGTGCAACGTTATTTCACCACAACTCTTCTGGAGCAAGAGATTAAGGACCAACATTGTGGCCACGTTCGTGTTGTCGATCATCGTGAACATCGGAATGTGGTTCGAGCGTTTTGTAATTATCGTTACCTCCATCCACCGCGACTATCTGCCTTCAAGCTGGTCGATGTTTTATCCAACCATGTACGATGTAGGTGAATACATCCTTACGTTTGGGTTTTTCTTTACCGCCTTCTTCCTGTTTGCAAAGTTCTTCCCGGTGATAAACATGGCCGAAGTGAAAAGTATTATTAAATCTACTTCCGAAAAGAAGCATTGATAAATTATGAGCAGCACAAGTGAAAAATTTTTAGTGGGCATATTTGATGATGAAGACATTTTGCTTCATGGCATTGACGGAGTCCGCGAAAAGGGGGTAAAAATCCACGAGGTGTATTCTCCCTTTCCTGTTCATGGTATTGACGAAGCGTTGGGCTACAAGCGTTCACGTTTGCCAATAGCCGCTTTCCTTTTCGGGATGACGGGCACTGGCCTTGCCTTGCTGATGCAAATCTGGATGCTGGGCTTTGATTGGCCGATGATCATAGGCGGAAAAAACTTTGTTTCGCTTCCACCATTTATTCCCGTAACTTTTGAATTGACGGTACTTCTTTCAGCACTTGGCATGGTTGGCACTTTCTTGATTGTAAGCGACATGAAGCCATACAAAACCCCTCGTTGCTTTGATCTCAGGAGCACGGATGACAAACATGTGATGGCCGTGGACCTCGCTTCCAACAAATTGAGCAAGGAGGAGATCAGCCGTATTTTGAAAGACAGTGGAGCATCGGAAGTAAACGAAAAGAACTTTTAATATGCAGCCTATGCGTTACATACTTTCTTTATTGATAATGATTTCGGCAACCGTGTTCCTGATCGGTTGTAAATCGGGTGGCGAAAATCAAGGCTTGGAATATGCGCCCAACATGTACCACTCCGTAGCCTACGAACCACTCTCGCAAATTACCGACAAGGACGCGGGCAAGTGGGTAAACTCTCTGGACAACGGAAGAGGAGAATTTTATAATTCCAACCAATACAATCCATTCAATATGAACATGCGCCTGCCTGCACCCAACACGGTGAGAAGAAATGGGAAGGGATGGTTGCCTTATCGCGGAACGAACGATACCACAGGACTCCGTTTGGCCAGCAAGTTGGCAAACCCAATGGCATCAACACCCGCTTTGCTTGATCAGGGCAAGTTGTTGTATGAAATCAATTGCAAGCATTGCCACGGGGCAAAAGGTGCCGGTGACGGAAAAGTTGCCGACAAATATCCGGGTGTTGCCAACCTTACCGGAGACGCCATTAAAGTGGTGACCGAAGGCCACATATTCCACGTGATCACGTATGGAAAGGGGCTGATGGGTTCGCACGGATCGCAAGTGAGCGAGGAAGATCGCTGGAAGATTGCCAAATACGTAAAGGAGTTACAGAAATAATTTATACTCATTAGATAATATCGAAATGGTAGCAGAAGAACAATACATTTTCAAAGCGGAATCCAAAAAGAAGCTCATCATTCTGCTGATAGTTGGTTTGGTGCTTTTTGCCTTGGGCGTTTTTATGGCCATGAATTCGGGCGGGCATGACGAACATGCGGCTTCCTCAACGGCAACCAGCGAATTGGTGGCAAGCATTGAACAAGAGCATGGGGCTAC
>JANOQB010000150.1:0-13560 GCA_031422215.1 Cytophagales bacterium
ACTTAAAACAACAGGATCACCAAATGAAGTCTAACAAATATTCATTCCAGTCTTCTCTTTCAACTTCGTTGCCATCGTTATCTCTATTTGCAAACTATGGATCATTTTATTACTCGTTGATACCAGAAAATTTCAACACCCAGTTTCGCACCATCAACCCCTCGCTTTCGTATGGGGCCAATCTGACCATTCCAATTTTTAGCCGATTTCAAAACAAAGCGCAGCGGTCAAACGCAAAAGTTCAATATCAGAACAGCATACTTTCCCAACAAAATTTAGAGAGGACTGTAAAATTGGACGTGCAACGGGCACACAATAATTTTATCAACGCCATTGAAAATTATGAATCAAGCCTGGCTCAATTTCAGGCGGGAGAGTTAGCCTTGCAGACGCAACAAGAGAGTTATCTCTTAGGCGTAACACCTCAGGTGGCCCTGGCGCAGGCAAACCAAACTTATGTACAAGGTGCGGCAGCCAAAGTGCAGGCCGAAGTAACGTTGCTATTTCAAAAGGTGCTTTTGGAATATGCGTTGGGAACCCTGCAGCCAGAGCTTATAAAACCTTAATGGTTTTACAAAAAATCCCCTACATTTGCAGCCCCGATGGAACCATCGGGGCTTCTTTTTGAAGGTCAAAGAGGAGGATCATAAACCAAATTTGCAGCAGTCGCCCGCCTGTTGCATGTAAAAACAGGGCAGATTTTTTATGGCAAAAGCCCCCAAAGACTTAAAAGAGAAGTCGGAAGAACCAAAGGTAAAAAGCAAACCGGTGATTGACGATGCCCCTGTGAAGAAAGCCGTGAAAGGCGCAGCAGCGGAAGAACTTTTTGAAAAAGACGAGCTCACCGAATTCAAGCAAGCAAAGAAGGCCGAAGAGGAAGAAGGCATCAGCAGGATGATCCGTGATGTTTCGGTGCGCAAAGAATCAACTCAATCCAGCATCAATACCGAAAATTTTGATTGGGATGCGTACGACCGCAAAGGGTTTGGCGAAGGCTATTCCAACAAAGACCGTGAAGCACTTTTAAAGCAATATGAAGGAACCGTTACTTCCGTAAATGAAAGCGAGTTGGTAACGGGCACCGTGGTGGGCATCAACAACCGCGATGTGATCTTGAACATCGGATTTAAGTCGGATGGACTTGTGCCATTGGCGGAATTTAAAGACATGACCAACCTAAAAATTGGTGATGTGGTGGATCTCTTTATAGAAGAACGCGAAAACGCGATGGGCCAATTGGTTCTTTCGCGCAGAAAAGCAAAACTGTTGAAAGGATGGGAGAATGTGCAAACTGCCCTCGACAAAGATCAGATCATTGAAGGATTTGTGAAGCGCAGGACCAAAGGTGGTTTGATCGTGGACGTATTTGGAATCGAAGCATTCTTGCCAGGTTCGCAAATTGATGTGAAGCCGATACGCGACTTCGACATCTATGTAAATAAAAACATTGAAGTGAAAGTAGTGAAGATCAACTACACGAACGACAACGTAGTGGTATCGCATAAAGTGCTTATCGAAAAAGACCTTGAGCAGCAAAAAGCGGTGATCCTCACAAACCTTGAAAAAGGCCAGGTGCTGGAAGGTGTGATCAAGAACATGACCAACTTCGGTGTGTTCATCGATTTGGGTGGTGTAGATGGTTTGCTGCACATCACTGATATTTCATGGGGCCGCATAAGCCATCCGGAGGAGTTGTTGAAACTTGACCAAGTGGTGAAAGTAGTGGTGCTTGACTTTGATGAAGACAAGAGGAGGATTTCTTTGGGCATGAAGCAATTGACACCACATCCTTGGGAGTCGCTCACTACCGAAATTGCAGTGGGTTCTAAAGTGAAAGGCAAGATTGTGAATGTTGCCGACTATGGTGCGTTCCTTGAATTGCAGCCAGGTGTGGAAGGATTGATCCACGTGTCGGAGATGAGCTGGTCGCAGCACCTTCGCAACCCACAAGACTTCTTAAAGGTTGGTGATGAACTAAATGCTGTTGTGTTGACCATAGACCGCGAAGAGCGCAAAATGTCGCTGGGCATTAAGCAACTTAGCGAAGATCCTTGGACAAGACAGGATGTGCTGGCCAAGTATGCCGTGGGCACCCGCCATAAAGGGATTGTGCGCAACCTTACCAACTTCGGTTTATTCATAGAACTGGAGGAAGGCATCGATGGGTTGGTACACGTGTCTGATTTAAGCTGGACCAAAAAGATAAAACACCCATCGGAATTTACAAAAGTAGGTGAGTCGTTGGATGTGCAAGTGTTGGAATTGGATGCTACCAATCGCAGACTGGCACTTAGCCATAAGCATTTGGAAGAAAACCCTTGGGATACTTTCGAAACAATCTTTACCATTGGTTCGCTGCATAAGTGCACGATCATAAACAAAAACGATAAAGGTGCTGTGCTGGAATTGCCTTATGGCATTGAAGGATTTTGCGCGATAAGAAACCTGGCTAAGGAAGATAACAGCAAACCTGAAGTAGGCGAAGCGTACGAATTTAAAGTACTTGAGTTTTCCAAAGATGACAGGCGCATTGTGATGAGTTTGCGGGCAACTTGGTCTTCCGTAGAAGAAGAAAAGACAGCAGCACCGGCACAACCTCAGCAACCTAAAAAGAAGGCAGCACCAAAAGGCAAGAGCGTTGATAAGATCAATCAGGAAGCAGAGAAATCTACCCTGGGTGATATTGAAGCACTGAGTGCGTTGAAAGAGAAGATGAGTGCAGCAAAGGCCAAGCCTGCTGACGAACCAAAGACAGAATAATTTGGGCAATGGGGAATTAGGCATTGGGGATTGGGCATTGCGGATTGGCTGGGAGTTCATAAATTTGGAGGAACAAACCACTTAATGCCTAATACCAAATGCCTAATACCTGATACCCATTGCAAAAAGGTTCCGTGGCCGAGTGGCTAGGCTGAGCTCTGCAAAAGCTCCTACAGCGGTTCGAATCCGCTCGGAACCTCAACATTAAAAACCCTCTTCGATATTTTCGGAGAGGGTTTTTTTATTGAGAGTATGGGAATTGGGAATTTGGACGGGCATTGAGAATGGATCATCTCACCTTGTTGGAGTTGGTCGCCTGACCAACTCTTGTCAAATTTTCATTTTTGCCCGTTTGATTAATGAAATTCTGAGATAGGGTCTATTGAAGTTTCTCATCGTTGCGAGTCAACAACTATTTTTGAGCATCATCAACTTAGGGGCATGCAAAATGGACAGCACACTCTCAAACACTCTGTTCTTCAGACTTGACTAAAATCCTTTTGATCGGTTTGTATAGAAGGAGCAAGATGAGTGAACCACCGAGGATCAAAGCGACCCTTGTCAGGGACAGGGATTTTTCCTCAACAGTTTCAACAATGGTCAGCTTCACATTTGCTTTCTGATTTGTAAAAATTTGTTTCTTGCCACCAATCCATGTTACTATAACGGAATCCACGGTAGTGGCAGTCCCCAATCCAAAATGTGCAACGGTGGAATTTTGCGAAAGGTGACTGGACCCTCCATCAATCTCACGTATCATTTTTATTTTGCCAAGAACTATTTTTGATCAACATCAACGAAAAACTCATAAACCCCCACGGGGCCATTGTTCCTTGATACCACCAATCGCTTTATGCCCGATTTGAATTTTACGATCACACCATCCCGGATATCGCCATCCAACCAAGTTTTGGTTTTGATTTCCTGATCGGCCACCATCTCACCATTTTTAGAATGCAGCACAAACCCGAAGTTGGCATCTGCTTTTCCAATTTGAGCGCGGTAAGGAAAGAAATTTCCCATCCCCGTCAATTCATTTTTTCCATCCCCGTTAAGGTCATCGTGGACAAAACCTTGCACCGATGAAAACTGGCTGACGGCCGGTAAATCTTTTAGGAGAAACTGGCCCTTATTGCTTTCGAGCCAGGACGATTTTAAGGTAAATGCTGAGTACTTGTAGCTGTTTGCCAATTGGCTTTTGGGCACTATGTCCGTCAGTGTTGCCCGGGAATAATCTTCGTATTTGATAAACTTCTTTCGCAAAGGGTTCATTTGATCCAACATTTCATCGCGACTGGGCATGGGATAACTCTCTCCTTGTATATAATAGCAAAGAATCGGATCCAACCGTCCATCGGAATTAAAATCACCTGCATATAATTCAATAGGTTGTGATGGTGATGCTTTGAACGGCAGGTTTTCTCCGGCATTGCCCAGAAAATAATCTGGATCGCCATCCTCATCCATGTCTGCCTCGTAAATACAATTCCACCATCCATTACTATGCGAAAGCGACTGCTCACATTCATCGCAGGGAATCAATTTTCCTTTTTCATTAATGAAAATCCGGATCGGCATCCACTCGCCAACCAATATCAAATCGGGCAATCCATCGTTGTTGTAGTCACTCCAAAGGGCATCGGTAATCATGCCTGGGTTTTCCAGTGCCGGATTGATTTGTGAAGTGATGTTCACAAATTTCACAATGCCATTTTTGGTATCATTCCTAAGCAAATAACTTCTAGGGATATTCGGATACAAGGAACCCATGTGCCTACCACCAACAAATAAATCTTGGTCTCCATCTTGATCATAATCACCAGCTACAACACAACTACCACTGGTATATTCAATTGGCAAACTTATTACTGACCGGACAAAATCTCCCTTGCCATTATTCAGGTAAAGGCGATCTTGGTAAAGGGAGTCGTGAGGCAAGTTCATCCCACCGCTGACAACATATAAATCGAGGTCATGATCGTTGTCGGCATCAAAAAACAAACTGCCCATATCTTCCTTCATTGCCTCGCCTGACCATGGTTGCAGTCCAGATTTTTTAAATGCTGCATTGTCTTGTCCGAAAAATAAAGCTCCTGCTTGCCCGGAAGCACCCCCTATATAAACATCATCGTTCCCATCGCCATTGGTATCGCCACAAGAAAGTTTACCCCCCAGGCGTGAAAGTTGGTACAGGAACAACCGATTATTTTTAAAGTCCACATAGTCGTCCTCTTGGTGAATGAAATTGATTCCGGAACTTTCGGTGACATCGATCATCCGCGTTGCATTGGGTAAGTAGCCTTCAGGAAAATTTACATCCTTTGCAGAATTTTGTTCAATAGTGATTTGTTGGTTTGTGGCCACTTGGTTTAATATGGAAAAAGTGCCATCAGGCCATTCTACTTTAACTTCCTCCAACCGGGGAACGGGACCAACTCCAACCGTAAGGATAGGCTCTATGGAAGATTGATAGCCCCGGGAATAATAGGCTTCTTGGAAAATGGTTTTTCCTCTTGCTTTTATCCATATTTTTGATCCGAGCCCATACGTATTGGCACCATTTCCCTTCAACTTGATTTTAATATAGCGATTGCCCGACAGGGCTTCATTGTTGTTTCGATATACCAAAGGATAATCGTTAACGCAATTGGCGATAACATCTTGGTCACCATCATTATCGAGGTCGGCATACGCTGCGCCATTGGTTATAGCTTTTCGGGAAAATCCCCAATCCTTCGTTTGGTTTGTAAATTTTATCCCATCCTCATTACGGAATATATAATTGGTCAATTTGGTTTGCGGAAGCTGCTGGATTATCGCCACATAATCCACTTCCATATTTTCCCTCTTGGCTTCTTGATAAATATCCCCGGTGTATTTCATAAAGTCGAGGTTGGTAAAATCACGGAGGAATCCATTGGAAATAAAAACGTCTTTGAGCCCATCGTTGTCAAAATCAGTCAATAGGGGAGACCAACTCCAATCGGTGTTTGATATTCCGGCCAATTGTCCAATCTCACTAAAGCGGGGTAAGCTGTCATAAGCAAACCCTCTGTTGATTTGAAGAGTGTTTCGCATGTATTGGTGATGGTACCCGCTATCAATCGCCAGGCGATGTTTGTCGAATTCATCGGGGCCTCGCAATAATTTTTGTCGGTAGTTGTCTTCGGGTAGCATGTCGAGCACAAGGATGTCCTGTAGTCCATCGTTGTTGATATCGGCAATGTCCGAACCCATAGAAAACTTCGATAGGTGGCCTAACAGGGTGTGGGAGCGTTCTGAAAATGTTCCATTTTTGTTATTGATGTAACAAAAGTCCTGTTCCTCAAAATCATTGGTTACATAAATATCAGGATAGCCGTCAAAGTTCAAGTCACTAATGGAAGCACTCAGCCCGAAATTCAATCCGCTCCCATGAATACCGGATTCTTTGCTGACTTCGATAAATTTATTACCCTCATTGCGATAAAGTTTGTTTCCAAAATAAGGATGCCTAAGGTTCCGCAATCGGTTTGTATTGAAGAAGGGCGTATAGAACATGTTGGCATGGTTCAACAGAAACATATCCAAGTCTCCATCCCGATCATAATCCAAAAAATAGGCTTGAGACGAGAACGTGCCGATGGCATCAATACCATATTCTTCAGCGCGGTCTGTAAAGGTGGGCAATTCCCCAGGCTGGCATCCGCTGTTGATGAACAACTGGTTGGCTCGTTTGGAATATTGCTTAATAATAGGGCGATTATATCCTTCGCCCGGTGCATTGCCCGAATAGCAAACGTAAACATCAAGCCAGCCATCGCCATTTACATCGCACATGGTGACCCCGGTTTTCCAGTCTGGCCTTCCCTCCAATCCTGTATGCGAGGAAATGTCTTTGAATTTAATATCCCCGAGGTTGAGGTACATTTTATTGGGCGCGGAGTTGGCTGAGAAATATAAATCCACCAACCCATCGTTGTTGATATCCCCTGCGGCCACTCCTCCTCCATTATAGGTATATTCATAAGTCAAAATGTTGTTGTGTTGGTTTTCAACAATGTTATTTTGAAAACCTATTCCCGCTTCTTGCACATTGATCTCGGTAAATTGTTTGGGCAGGTGATTGCATTGAAACATGACCAGTAGGACCAAACCAGCTATTAGTATTGCTCCATTGCTTGGTGAATTCCGAAGACTCATGATGAAAGATATGGTTAAGCAGAATAATTAAAGTCAACCCGATGGCAAATTGGAAATGCAATCAATTCAATCATCGACTTTAACTGTACGGGGTTTACCCAAAAAGTCGTACATCGTGATTGACTTAACTTCATTAGGGATAACCATCATTCGCGAGGATTGGGAAAGATAGCCTGAACCATAATACAACTCTACCCTTTCCTTTTTTCCGTTGAGGTAAGTCCATTCTGCCCAACTGTCGGTGGGCAGTGCCATTATTTTTCTTTTTGATACAAGAGTTGTCATTTTAAAAACCTTTAGGCTGTCCCTGTTTTGTGTTGAAATAATGATTTCACCATTTATGCCGTTCAGCTTTGCCAAGGCTTTTGCATCGCCCCTCACTTGAAATCCACTGGAAGTTGTATTCAAGAGTTTTAGGCCGCCCAGACCATCGCCCAGTAAAGTGATTCCGTTACAGGCATCATACCTTCCGGAAAACACCTCATTGCCATAATCATTTCCAACCATTAGTACATCGCTGTTACCATCATTGTTTACATCACTAACCAAAATACCGTTTATGGGTGCTACTTGAACGCCTTGCGGCAAGGCCTTGATTTCAAATTTGCCATGCCCTAAGTTTTCAACATAACTGGTCAATGGATAATTGACTGAAAGAACAAGCATATCGGCAATATTATGAGGTTTCAATAAATTTTTCATGGTGACCGAACCGTACTTCTTATAGCTGCTAAACTGGTTGCGAAATATAGGGCTCTGCCCATTCAACTCATCCCAGAAGTGAACGGGGTATTCATCCATTTCCCCTTTCTCCGATTTAAAATAACAACTCAATATGGGATCTATACTTCCATTGGAATCAAAATCTTTTCCGTAAACCCTTAACGGATGAGCTTGTGAAATCCCGTAATAATTATTCAAGCCAAGGTTGCCCACTACATAATCCGTATCGCCATCTTTATCAAAGTCGGCTGCATTGATGCTGTTCCACCATCCAGTCAATCCTTCCAGATTGGTATCGCTTTGTTTGATGAGTTTAGTTCCATCATTTTTAAACAACGTTATAGGCATGAACTCACCCACCACCATCAAATCCAAATTGCCGTCATTGTCAAAGTCTGTCCACAAGGCATCTGTTACCATGCCGGCCTTTGACAATTCTGGAGCTATGGAAGAAGCTATGTCCTTGAATGTTCCCCCATTATTTTGCAGCAAATAGCTTTGGGACGGGAACGGATATGACCCGGTAACCACCCGCCCTCCAACAAACAAATCCAGGTCGCCATCCTTATCCATATCGGCTGCCCGTACACAGGAACCACTGGCAGTAGTTTCCGGCAAGGAGGATTCATCCCAAGTAAAATTTCCCTTTCCATTGTTTTTGTAAAGGCGGTCTTGATAGTTGGGGTCGCCAGCTTCAAATTCATAACTGCCACTTACAGTGTACATATCTTGGTCACCGTCATTGTCAGCGTCAAAAAACAACAACCCCTCATCCTCAGAATACTTTTCCTTTTTCTTGATCCAAGGGGACGCTTTAAATCGACCTTCCTGATCTTGGATGAACAACATCCCATTGAACATAGATGATCCCCCCACTACAAAATCTTCCAAAGCATCTCCATTAAGATCGCCAACGGCAAGGCTTGGGCCAGCCTGGGAGAATTTATGGGGCAAGGTTCTTTGTTTATAGAAATCAACTTTGTCCCACTCCTGGTGGCGATACTGAATGCCTAACTCATGGGACACTTCTCGGTAGAGGGCGTCTTCTTTGAACCTTGTCTCTCGTTCATGCAGGTGGCCGCTATCAGAATGATCGTACACAATATTCAATACTTGATCAGCAGAAACATTGAGCATTGATTGAACACGGCCATCAGGCCATTGCACTGTCAAAGTATCCACTATAGAATAAGGCCCCACACCAAAATGAACGACATCTTCCACGGTAGATAAATATCCACGGTAAACAGAATGATCGTGATACTGCTTTATTCCATTACCATATTTCAGGGTTATTTTTACACCAAGGCCAGACTTTACTTTTTCTCCACCTGATAATTTAATTCGCAAATAATGGGTTCCCTTTTCGGATTTGCCTTTTGAATACAATGTGTTCTCATATAAAAATGCCTTATCATTAATGTTATTGACCACGTAATCCAAATCGCCATCGTTGTCCAGATCGGCAAACGCAGCACCATTGGAAAAAGAAGGGCGTTGCATTCCCCACTCCTCTGTGACATCTGCAAAAGTTAAGTTTCCGTTGTTCTTAAAGGCATAATTGGAAATCTTAAGAACGGGAATGGAATCAATCAACGACCGGTGGTGCTGAAATGCACCCACTTCCCGCTTGAACATGACATAATCTTTGTCGGTAACATCTTTGGGAAACCCGTTGGTAATTAAGAGGTCCCGGTAGCCATCATTGTCCACATCCACGAACAAAGGAGACCAACTCCACTCCGTCTGGTAGATACCGGCCATTTGCCCCAATTCACTAAACGTTCCATCGCCATCATTGACATAGAGCATATTCCGCATATATTGGAATTCGTAGTTGTACTCTATGTTGTTTACATAATTAAAATAGGTTGCCCCACCACCTGAGACTGTTTTTTTTCTCAGGTTTATTTCCGGCAACATATCGAGTGCGATGATATCCACGCATCCATCATTATTGATGTCCGCTACATCGTTTCCCATAGAGAATAACGCCTGGTGTTTAAGCCTGCTCTTAATTTGGTTGGTGAAAGTACCATCCTGGTTATTGATGTACAGTAAATCGTTTGAAAGATAATCGTTCCCAATAAATATGTCCGGCCAACTGTCTTGGTTTATATCGGCAATGGCTATGCCCAATCCGTAACCTTCAAAACGGATACCGGCATCTTTGGTAACGTTGGTGAAGGATCCGTTGCCATTGTTCCTGTACAATTGATCATTGTTCAGTGCTGTGCCGTCTGTAATTTTTGGTCTGTAATTGCTTGGTATCAAATCATTCTCAAGGTTTGTTAATACATAAAGATCAAGGTCGCCATCCTTATCATAATCAAGAAATGCTGCGTGCTGGCTGTAACCCATATCAGCGATACCATATTGCTTGGCTTGGTCTTCAAAAACAGGGATACCGTGGGCATTGATTCCCTTGTTTATAAAAAGCACGTTTGCCCTTTTAAGTGAGTCTTTATCTATTGTGGCGCAAACATAGATATCTAGCTTCCCATCTGCATTCACATCAGCCAAGGCCACACCAGCATTCCATTTGCCATTGCCACCTATTCCGGCCGCAACGGTAACATCTTCAAATTTTAAATCGCCCTTGTTCAGATATAGCCGGTTGGGCACCATGTTTCCAGTAAAGAAAATGTCGCTCAGGCTATCATTGTTAAAGTCGCCAATAGCAACCCCACCTCCATGATACATGTATTGGACGGTTAAAATATTGATAGAGTCTTTCTCGGTCAAGGTGTTATCAAACTCAATTCCTGATTGGTCTGCGGGAACAAGCCTAAAAAGTTTTGGATCGGAACAACTGGAGAGGCCAATTATCAGAAACAGAAAGCAAATACGGGTAAACATCACGTGAATAAACAGAGTATAAATAGATAAAAAAAGCCACCCGGAGCACCGGGTGGCCAAAAGTTAAGTGCAGTCAATTTCTAGTACAATGGATTTTGAACCAAGTTCTTGTTTTTATTCAATTCGTCCTGAATAATTGGGAGGAAATACATCTTGTTGTTCCATGAGCGATCTTGTAGTTTAAGTCTTGCATAAGTTACTGGACCGACTAAAGGTTGCGTTATTACTATTCCGTTTATATTTCTGCCAAAGGCCGTAGGGGCAATCATCCATCGTCTTACATCGAAATATCGGTGCTGTTCAAAAGCTAGCTCAATCCTTCTTTCATTGCGATACCTATCAATCAGTGCAGTCCCTGCGTCCGTAATATCAGGCATACCCGCACGATTCCGGAGTAGATTCAAATAAACTTTGGCTTCAGCTTCCTGACCAAGACCAATACATGCCTCCGCATAGTTTAAATAGATTTCAGCTAAGCGGAAATAATGCCACGGTGCCTCTTGGTTTGCTCCTTGAGCAGCAAATTCTTGGCGAACGTTGGGGTCAATAAACTTTCTCATATAATAACCTGAGTATCCGCCATTCCAATCCTCAATTGGACCTTTGCGGGTGTCCAATCCGAAAATAGAACCGGACTCGGTTATAACAGTTCTGATAATGATTTTGCCAATTGGATCTATTGACACTACATCGGCAGGGCGAGGTGCCCATAAGGCTTGATCATACAATATGGATGCATAAAAACGTGGATCCCTGTTGACATACGGCTGGGAAGCTTGAGCGGGGTTGTTCCAATCGAATTTACTTCCATCTGCCATTTCATAGTCATCTACCAATTCCTGAACTGGAGTATTTCCGCCCCAGTTGTGGTATCCATTGGGGCCGTTGGCCAAACCTGGTAGGGCACTTTCCTCCCAGCCACGGCTCTTTAGAAAATACCGACTGAATATGGCCTCTCTAGAGTTTTTCGTTAAAAACACATCGGTATAGTCTTTTACCGGATTATTAGTATCCTGAAGCTGGTATATCCCTAAGTCGATAACAGCCTTGGCTGCGTCTTTGGCCGCCTGCCATCTTACTGCCCTTGATGTTGAAGTGGACATGGAGATAAGCTCAGGCTTGGCATAACCCGCAGCCCAACTGGTATTATTGTATTGATCACTTGCTGCATAAAGCAACATCCTGGCTTTGATTGACAATGCAGCCCCCTTTGTGGCCCTTCCCAGATTTGCTCCTGTGTGACTAACGGGTAGTAAGGAAGCTGCCAAATCACTTTCATCAACAATATACTTTACACATTCCTCCAATGTGTTTCTATTTACAGCAAAATCACCATCCAATTTATATGTCTCTTTAATAAGCGGCACGCCTCCATGCAACCTAACCAAGTTCATATAAAAATAGGCGTTGAGAAAATGAACTTCCCCTTTCAATCTGCTCCTCCAAGCCTCATTTGCGAAAGGCACCTTATCAATATTATCCAAAACCATATTGATGTGCCTTATTCTTTGATATAAAATATTCCAACGGAACTCGTCAACATCGCCTCTGCCCCAAGAACCGATATCGGATGGGGTAATGTTGGACTGAACAATTTGAGTAGAACCGTAATTATGGATAAATTGAGATTCGTCCGTGAATGATCCAATCATAAGTTCACGGATACCATGATTTAATCCCCGATATATATCATTTACGAAAGCCTCCACCAGTACCGGATCGTTCCAAACAGAAACTTCGCTCAGTCTTTCAGGAGGGGTGACATTTAAAAAATCAGTATTGCAAGAACCTACCACGAGGCAGAAAGCCAAGGCTAGGAATGTTTTCATAATAGTTTTCATATACTATCTAAGTTAAAATGTAAGATTGACGCCTACGTTATAAATGCGCAATTGTGGGTAATAAGTCCCGTCCTGTGCGCTTGATTCAGGATCAAAAACTTTAAAGGAATCTAAGGTAATCAGGTTGATGCCGTTGGTATAAACCCGCGCACTCTTCAAGCCCACCTTCTTTACAAGATCCGAACTCAAATTATAGCCAATCTGAATGTTCTTTAAGCGGAGGTAATCAGTGTTCCTGTACCAGAAAGTATTAGCTTGCGAGACCCAATATTCATCTTCCCTATTGAAAGTCCTCGGTTTGGTACTGCTGGGGTTTTCCGTTGTCCACCGGCCATCGGAAAAATCGGTGAGATAATTTCCGAAATCTCCCGATTGGGTGCGGATATATTGCTTGGCTCCTGTGGCACCTTGGATAAGAATGGCAACATCGAAGCCTTTGTAATTACCACCTAAGGTTATGCCACCTTGAAACCTAGGTATATTATTTTCTTCCTGCATAACCCTGTCCAGGCCATTAATGACGTTGTCACCGTTCACGTCCTTAAAGATAATATCACCTGGCCTTGCACCTGGCCACTTGGCGACAGTAGCAGCTACTTGGGCAGCGTCTTTAAACACACCTATGGCTTCGTACATTAGGGAAGAACCTAAAGGCCGTCCAGTTGCAGTCTGCCATGGATCAATTCCCTCTCGCTCACCGAAATAAACAATTTTATTCCTAGAGTAACCTCCATTGACACCAACGTTAAAAGATAGATCTCCGGCCTTGCCATTGTAACCGAGCATAAAGTCAAATCCATTATTGGTAAGTTTTCCAGCATTTTCAGGAGGGAGAGTAATAAATCCCGCAGAGGCTGGTATTGCAGCTGATCGGCCCACCAACATTTGTGACCGGTTATTGCTGAAATAGTCCATTTCAAATGAAATCTTACCATTAAAAAGGGTTCCTTCAAAGCCGATATTGCTGTTGCTGGCTATCTCCCAAGTAAAACTGGGGTTAGGTACCAAAGTATTAGTAACACTTGTATTTAACGAAGTTTCATTAAACACGTATCCACCACCTTGTTGAAAAAGGCTCAAATAATTAAATTGATCATCTCGAATATTACCTGATGCACTAAACCTGTCATTTCCAAGTTGACCCCATGATCCCCGTATTTTCAAACGGTTAATAGCTGAAATGCCTTTCATGAAG
>JANOQB010000151.1:0-14430 GCA_031422215.1 Cytophagales bacterium
CGACCATAGTGGGGGAAATGAAAACTTTTACAAAATGGGTTCTACCCTTGTGGCACACGATCAGGTGCGCGAGCGTATGATGAAAGAAAGTATAAACCGGCAAAACCGCACTACTCCGCCACGCGACAAAGAAGCCTGGCCTGCCATCACGTTTTCAGACAAACTCAATTTTCATTTGAACGATGAAGATATTGTGCTCCACCATTTCGACTTGGGCCATACCGATGGTGATGTGATTGTTCAGTTTAAAAAAGCAAATGTGGTTCACACAGGTGATGCCTTTGTGCGATATGGTTATCCGTACATCGATCTCTCAAGTGGTGGCTCTGTCAACGGGTTTATTTCCACCTTGGATAAAATACTATTGCTGATCGATGACAACACCAAGGTAATTCCCGGCCACGGTGAACTGGCCACCAAAGCCGATGTGAAAAAAGTGCGCGATGCCGTTGCCGACATACGCGATCAGGTTGTGGCTGCCTTAAAGAAGGGAAAGAAAATGGAGGACATTCCCGCACTTGGCATTACCGATAAGTACGATGCCGAATATGGAAAAGGCTTTGTGAAAGGAAAAGATTTTGTGGTGATGATGACAGAGAATTTGAAGGTGGGAAAATAAATGGAGTTTTTCGTTGGCCACTAAACTGTCAATTGAATATTGATCAATTGTCCATCAACTTTTTAAATTGAGATTCGTTAGACCAGAAATCACCAACAAAATTTATGGCTATGGATTTCAAATTTTGGAAGAGAAGCAAACAAGCAAAGAAAAAATCCTTTGTACGCGAATGGTCGGACTCCATTATTTTTGCAGTGATTGCCGCCACGCTCATCCGGTGGACAACCGTGGAAGCTTTTGTGGTGCCCACTCCCTCTATGGAAAACACCGTGTTGGTGGGCGATTATCTTTTTGTGAGCAAGTTCCATTACGGCACGCGCATCACGCGAACACCTTTGCAAATCCCACTTACCCATCAAAAAATTTGGGGAACGGAAATCCCATCCTACCTGTCGTGGATACAATTGCCATACTATCGCCTGCCCGGTTTTGGTAATGTAGAGCGCGAGGATTTAGTGGTCTTTAATATTCCACCCAAAAGTTTGAGCGATGGAATCGATTACCCGGTTGATCTGAAAACTTATTACGTAAAGCGTTGTGCAGGATTACCCGGAGATAGATTGGAAATAAAGGAAGGACAACTTATCGTGAATGGTCAGTTGGTTTCCAATCCGGAGAGCATGAAGTTCAGTTATTTTGTAGGGGCACCCGATGAAATCAATAAGCGTAATCTTGTCAAGCTGGGATTGAGTTCCGATGATTATTATTTTTTAGGCCGCTCTAAGGATGGTGCTGCCGTGTATAGAATGTTTCTCACACCAGAACAACGCCTGGAGATCAAGTCTGTTCCGTATGTAAATTCCGTGCAAGAGGATTATACCAGGCGCGAAGTTCCAGACAATGGAATATTTCCTACATCAAAATCTAATGAATGGACAGGCCACAACTATGGCGTGATCACAATCCCAAGAAAGGGAATGGAGATAGCGGTCAATGATTCAACGCTTTCCTTCTATGGCGAAATCATCACCAAGTACGAAGGCAATAATGGCTCGGTGGTTGAAAACAGAACGCTTACATTAGATGGCAAGGCGATAGAGAAATACACCTTCAAACAAGATTATTATTTTATGATGGGCGACAACCGCCACAACTCCCTCGACTCGCGCTATTGGGGATTTGTGCCGGAAGATCACATTGTAGGAAAGCCCTTGTTCATTTGGATGTCGCTGGACAGCGAAGCCAACCTATTGCACAAAGTTAGGTGGAACAGGATTTTTAGTTTGGTGGAGTGAAGGCGTCAAGACCCTGAAGATTCCTCCATAGAATATATTTCGAGTGAAGGCAATGGCCACACGGACGGAAGCCAAGTTCAACGGCTTCCGCTTCGCTTTTAAAGAAGACACGGTTTTCTTTTTTCATCCGCTTGCCTGATGAGCAAGTAAGCAAGCCATAGACTTTCAACTTTTTATTTCCGGCATGGGTGATCAATCTGTTTTTTAATAAGTTGTGTAACATCTGCCTTGATACTTAATTATGCAATGTAATTCTCAAATCAATTAATCTTCAAATCAGTAAATCAAGCCGCGTCATGAAAGATGATGCCCATCGCATAGCGCACACCCGATTTCACTTCGCTGATTCCATGCTTCATGTTTGCGCGATAATAACCCCGTGTGCCCTTCACCGGGCGGAAGTTGGTGGTAAAAATAACGGCATCGCCTTGATTGGGTGTAAGCACCATTGCTTTTGATTGTGCGCGAGGTATTTGTTCCGTCATCACAAATTCGCCACCCGTAAAATCAGCACCGCTCTGATTTAAAATAAACACCACCTGAAACGGAAAATATATTTCTCCATACAAATCCTGATGTAAGGTGTTGTATCCGCCCACCTCGTAGCGAAGGATAAGCGGTGTAGGCCTGCTTTGATCATGCTTGTTGCAATTCTCTATCAGTTGCTGGTGCTCTTTGGGGAAAACTATATCAAGAGAAAGTTGTTGCATCCATTCGTTCGCCATGTTAGATAGCGGACCATACATATCTTCGCGCAATGTTTGGATAACAGCCGGAAGCGGGTAGTTGAAATATTTGTACTCTCCCGCCCCAAACCGATAGCGTTGCATATTGATCACATTCCGATATAAAGATGGATCGGTATATAAATTTATCAATGGGCCGCATTCTTCTTTCGAAAGGATTTGGGGAACATGAGCATAGCCTTTGTTATCCAGCGAGCGATAGATTCCGCTCCACTCAAGTGCACTGATATTTTTCATTGCTTTTAGGCAAAAGTATCAGGTTGAGCAACTGTATTCAACCCGTTTCTTGCGAAACTTCTTCCTAAAATGCCACCTTCACATGCCGCTCGGCATGATAACTGGATCGCACCAGTGGGCCGGCCTCCACATATTTCAACCCGCGCTTCAAGCCTTCTTCTTTGTACATAGCAAATGTGTCGGGGTGGATAAACTCGGCAACTTCTAAGTGCATTTTGGTGGGCTGCAGATATTGGCCAAGTGTGAGGATCATCAAGCCATGCGATACTAAATCGTCCATCGCTTTAAAAACTTCTTCTTTGGTTTCGCCCACGCCCAGCATAATCCCGCTCTTGGTGCGCTTGCCTGCTTCGCGTATCCGTTTTATCTGTTCCAGGCTGCGTTCGTATTTGGCCTGTGGCCTCACCGTTCGGTACAAGCGGCTCACCGTTTCCATATTGTGCGATACTACTTCTTGGCCGCCATCAATCATTCTGTATAGTGCTTCCCAGTTTCCTTTTGTATCGGGGATCAGTGTTTCGATTGTTGTGAGCGGGCTTGACTTTTTTGTTTCAACAACTGTTTGATACCAAATCTCAGAACCGCGGTCTTTCAGTTCATCGCGGTTCACCGAAGTGATCACCGCGTGTTTCACGCCCATCAGTTTGATGGCCTCGGCCACGCGCCTGGGTTCGTCCACATCATATTCGGGTGGCCGGCCGGTGGCCACAGCACAAAACGAGCAACTGCGCGTGCACACATTTCCTAAAATCATAAAAGTGGCCGTGCCTTCGCCCCAGCATTCGCCCATGTTGGGGCAGTTGCCACTTTCACAAATGGTGTGGAGTTTATTTTCGTCAACGAGCTTTCGAACTTTTGCATACGCGGGCCCCACAGGCAACTTCACACGAAGCCAATCGGGTTTGCGTTTTCTGGTTTCATCTTGGGATATAACGGGGAGTTCAATCATTATCTTGGATTCTTGATGCTGGATTCTTGAAAAGCAGATTCACGAATTTCTAACAATAATCTTGAATCGGGATTTCCCAACGATCAACCAACAACTATTACTTCCCAATAAGTTCCTTGTATTGATTGGCCGAAAGAAGACTGCTTACTTCGCCTTCGTTGCCAATGGTCACTTTCACCATCCAACCTTCGCCATAGGCATCGCTGTTTACTTTCTCTGGTGTTTTGTCGAGCGCTTTGTTGAACTCCGTTACCGTTCCACTGATCGGCATGTATAAATCCGACACGGTCTTTACGGCTTCCACCGTGCCAAATACTTCATGCTGCTTCACATCCTTGCCCACCGAGGGAATATCCACATACACAATATCGCCCAACTCGCCCTGAGCAAAATCGGTGATGCCAATGGTGGCAACCTTTCCTTCAATCTTTATCCATTCGTGGTCTTTGGTGTACTTCAGGTCTTGTGGAATGTTCATATCGCAAAATAATTTAAGGCTCAAAAATACTGAAACCGATGTTCTATTGAGCCAAATTAAATGAGATTTTTATACCGCCCCGTGTGGTGCTCCTGCGGAATGAGTTTGTCACCAAGGGTTCGTTTATGGTTCGCTCCATGTAGCCTTGTATCCGCAATTTTTGACTGATGAGATAACTCACATTGGGCCTAAGCTGGAAGTTGACATTGCCGTTGGTGATGGTGTTCACTTCATCAATTTTCCGCTGGATGGTGCGGTTGTTGGCCACACTCATGTTCAACTGAAAGGTGATGTCGTTCTTTAAGGTGATCACGCGCCCATTGTCTTTGAAGGGCATGCGCATGCCGGCCTTGGTGTAGCCCACATCCACGCTCCAGTCTTTGCTGTTCAGTTCGGTTATTTGTGAATTGGAAATGTTGAGGGCCAGGTCGCGTTTGGTTTTATATTCAAAGCGCACATTCAGTTTGCTTTTGGTACGAAAGTTAACTCCCACCAAAGGAGAAAATTGTTCGCTGATCATCACCTGGCTGATCACATACACGGGTATCAACTCGCCTTTGGCGTTGGTTTGCGATGCGAACAGGCCGTTGTTATAATCTTCGATGGGATTGTTTATGCTTACCTGATTTCCACCGTACTCCAATGAATTGGAATAGTTTACTACCGAATAAGAAGAACTATAGGCATGGTTGAGCGTTACGGACTGAAACACATCTTTGAGTGCCTCGATTTTGTTCAGCCCCGAATAATCAACACGCCAGTTGGGAATGGGTATCATTGGAAACGGAGAAAGGTTTACCGTCTCTGCCGACTTGCCTGAGTATGCTGCAATGAAAGCCGGGATCAATACATCCTGCGAGCGCGTTTCATACGATTTCCCCGTAAGGGAAGTGAACCGCTCTTGCAATATCCCGATGTTTTCGGAAAACTGATTGAACACCGTGGACGTGATGCTCTCATTATTTTTAAATGCTGTGTTTATAGTGAGGATCGAAATTTTGTAAGAGCCCACCCGGCTGGGGCTCAACGATTCATAGGCGCTTCCAGTAGAGTCGATGCGGAAGATTTCCTGGAATGATGAGGTGGAATTCTTTTTTACATCAAGTTGCACTTTGAATGAAGACGAGGGTTCGATGTTTGCCCGCAAGCTCAAGTCTCTTGTTTGGTTTTGACTGAATGGAGTTGTCAGCTTTTTGTTCTCGGTCAGCCATCCTTTTTCTGCTGCCTTTCGCTGAAAGCCTGCTTCCTGTTGGCCGAATACAAAACCCCAACCGGGTGCGCTCCAGCTTTTGTCCATGCCCATCAAATACGGGTTTGGCGTGAAGCCGGGAAGGATGGTGCCTTGCGAAACAGAATAAGTGCCGGTGATATTCCTCACCGACATGATCAATCGTAGCAATGATTTTATGGCCTTCAACTCAGGCGGCCTCTTTACGGTGTCGGGTTGATTGGTTTTTTGCGGAGTAAGCGGCACGGCACGTGGTGGTGTATTTACGTTTTTGAGGAAACCGATTTTGTTGTACAGTTTCACCATATCAATTTTTCCGTTCAATGCCTGGTCTTGGGTATTTTGGATGATGTTGCCCAATTGCAGACTCTCGCTTTTCTCCAATGGCCCTGCCCGCCAACCGTAACTCACATTGTGGCGAAACTCCGCGCCAAGCCAATTCGTTAACGGAATTTTTTCGAATGGCAAGGTGTAGTTGGCCGTAACGTTTTGAGTAAAATTTTTCATGCGGCCAAATTTTTTCAGATTCTCGATCACAATTTTTATGGAGTCCTCATTGTCGAGGTCGCCATTGGGTTCGTCAATAATGGCGTTGACTTGCGAATTGTAATCGAGCGTAAGTGCCTTGGTCAAACTCCAGCGCACATTATACGCCCGGTTGAACACAAAGAATTTCTGAAAGTTGGGGACTGAACTGAGCGCATCTTTGTTGGAGTTGCGATAAATCATTTTGCTGAACGACCTGTCCAGGTCTCCGCGCACGGAAATATTGGTGGGCAACGGGTTGAAGTTAAATTCCTGTATCAGCTTCCAGGCAGGCTTCGACAATGCTTTCGAATCTTTGAAAGGCTCGAAGCCTTTGAACTTGGGCGAATATTGCCAGGCCACTGCGCCTTTGTAATTCCGCCTCGTGTTTTCCTGTAAGTTGAAATTGGTTTGTGTAGCCTCGCTATAGGCATAGGTGAACGAAAAATTCTCGAAGTCGTAAATGTGTGCTTTGGCATCCTTGTTTGTCTTCACTTTGCGCACGTTGGCAAAATTTAAACTGCGCCTCACCGATTGATCTTGTATGATTTTCAAGTAGGCATCGCGCTCGCCATCCGAATTAAATGATAACAATGCTGCTGCCAATCGCAGGTCTGGGTTGGCCGGATCAAAATTTGGGTTCATGGTGGTGTTTTCATAACTGATGAACATCGGTATCTTCAGCCCGGTCCACTGCGGCAGCAACTTGTCCACGTTGATATTTGCCGACACATCATACGAAGTTGTTTCGCCACGCGCACGTTCAGAAATTTTTGATTGCGCCCCACCATATCCAAAACTGATGTGCCTCAATGAACCGGTAACAACGGCCAGATCGGCCAACTTTGTGTTGAGCACAACATTGGCTGCCCACCCTGCGGTGCGGTCAAAATCAGTAAGGCGAAGTTCGTTGGCCCACAGGCACACGTCAAAGGATTTGGCATCGTTGCTTTTGGGGTTGCGCACACCAATCATCATCATGCGCACCTGACTAAGATCGGGCCGGCCCAAAATGCGTATGCCGTGCTTGCCGGTTTGCCGTGGTCCTTCGCGTGGATATAAAATGCCAAGGTTAAACCCTTCGCGGTCACGTTGGGCCTTCATCGCATAGAGTTCGTTCAGGTCAAGGTCAATTTGGTTTTGCTCGGGCCAGATGATGGACAGGTCTCCGCCATTGTCGCCAGCAGGCGTGATCTTGATGGGCAATTCGATCTCATAATAATTTTCATCAAAGTCGGTGCCCAGCCGCAAGAAGGCGGTAAGCTGATTGTCTTGCAGGTTGTCTTTCAGATTTGTGCTGTACGCACTCAAAAACATTTTGATGCGGCCATAGTTGAAAAAATCCATGGACACGTTTTTGAAAATGGAACGTGCATCGCCATCGGGCAATTCTGTTACGCACAACTGCACTGACTGCTCATTCAACCTGCGCTGTGTTACCGAAGTATTGTCGCGGTCGCGCCTGAGCGGTTCTATGTAAGCTGGTTTTATTGCGTTTCCCTTTCCGTTTTCCTCCACACTTACTACCGACACAGAAAAATTGTCGAGGTCTGGTTCAATGGGTTCGCCCAATTTAGATTCTTGTAGGTTGGCCGTGTAGCGCCTCCACCGGTTGCCCACCGCCCTGAACTTTGACATGCGCAGCACCACAGGTTCGGAAAATCCCGTCAGGTACATCCGTGCATAGCGTATGGATTTAAATCCTTCGAGGTTGCCCACCTTCTCATCAAATTGCCTTACGGGGATACGGAACAAATACCAAGTGGCATCGGGATACTTTGGGTCGCTAATAGCATCCACAATATACTTGTTGCCTACTTTTAAGTTGGCGGGGGTCAGGTCAATGTTATACTCGTAATATTCCTCCTGGTCGTTGAGTGTGTTGTCCTGATTGAGATCCTCATTGTCGGGAATGGTTGTGCCAGACCTGGGAAAGAGTTCGTTGCCCGATAACACCGGTGTGTTGTTCTCCTGGCCATTAAAATTTTTATAGCGTTCCAATATCTTTGCATCTTTCGTATCGAGATCATCGCCCAAAAAATAGTTGAAGTCATCGGCCGATGGGTCCAGGGTAGCAATCGCTTTCGCGGAAGGATCAGCAATCTTGCTGAGGAAGTCAGGATTAAATTTACTCACTTCCTTGGAGTTGCCAATCCCATCCATGCCCACATCCTGATTGGACCGCGAACCACCTACATTATCAAATGCATTGTTTACGTATTGCTGATTGGTTACCCACCCCCAGTTGTTTTCGGTGGCATTGGTAAGGTTGCCATCCGTAGGCATCCCATTTTCAAACGCATGCTTGCCATCGCGCATCAAGTCTTCCGAAAGTGTGCCGAGGTGAAAAACCACTTTGCCTCCAGTGGTATTTGGTTTAGGTGTGGTGCGGCCATCGTTGATCACACCATTGCTGTTGTTGATGAAAGGGTCCAGCAACCAAAACTCCAGGTACTCCACGTTGGCTTTATCAAAATCAACTTCGGTGCGTATGGCCGTGGTGATGCCGCCCCAGTTGCTGGCCGGGTTTTTTAATGTGCCATCCGGGTTGAGATCAAAATTATAATTGTAAGGTCCGCGTTCAGAAGGGTAATACGCCACATCAAAAATCTGTTCAAAGAAATTTCCCACAAAAGGATCGAAGCCCGGAAATATTTCTGTTGGCAACACCGGCCTTACATAGTGGTTGGTCAAGTCATCTTCATTTATATTTCCTGGTTTAGCCCTTCCACCTGCGCGGTAAAAAAGATTGTCCACGGTGTACCACGCCAACTTGGCCCTTTTGTAACCTGCTTGGATGTCGTTTTGCAAGC
The DNA here is from genome assembly GCA_031422215.1 of Cytophagales bacterium. GTDB lineage: Bacteria > Bacteroidota > Bacteroidia > Cytophagales > Cyclobacteriaceae > ELB16-189. The sequence goes on from JANOQB010000151.1 coordinate 8,831, forward strand.
CTCCGCTTAAGTCAAACCGGTTGTCAATGGTAATCGGAGTGGTGGAAAGCTTCCAGGCTGCGGGCGAAATCAAACTGTAAGGTGTTGCTGTGTTTTCAAAATCATCAATAAAGGAAGTGCCATCGCCATCCACAATGTTGCTGGTGCCGGGCAGCAATTGGGCAAACTCCGCATTGAGCGAAACGGTGGATTGCTCCTTGGTTTGTAAAAAAGGGAGCACGTCCACGGCTTTGGTTAGGAAGCGGGAATTTTTTTTCAAGTTCACGTCCAGTCCATATTGCAAGTTGCGCGCAGGCTCTGAGCCAATCAGGTTGCGGCTGACGAGAGGACGCTCGTTGTAATACAGCAGCGTGGAACCAATGTTGATGTCGTCATTTACTTTGTAGTCGAGGCGTGTGCCCAGCAGCGAGCGTGTTTGAAAAGCAAAGGGATCCTGTTGCTCATACGAAATCTCAATGTCTTTGCCCGAACTGAGGATGCCCTCATTTAAAATGGTGACTTTACCAAACGTGTAGTCCACTGTGTAGTCGGTGCCTTCCCGCAAAGGAGAGCCACCGGAATATACTTTCACGGAGCCTTGCGAAATATTAAACCCTTGTATGATGATGTCTTTTCCCGATCCTGCTTTGAATGAGCCAGTGAGATAGAATTTATTTTTTGTGGCAAACAGTTCGGCCTCCGCTTTGGTGGTGCGATAGAGTGTGTCGTAAACATATTTACTGATCAGTTGATCACGCAAGGCAGGGGACTCTTTCTTGTTATCAAATAATTTTCTTAACGCTGTGTTAAATGGTTCCAGGTAAGGAAAGATGATCATTCCCGTTTCGGTGTTCACCGTAATTTTTTCAACAAAGTCAAAATTGCCATCAGGCTGTGGGTCGTTGTAGGGATTGAGCCGGTCGAGCCCAAACACTTGTATCAATTGCTGGGTGCGTGCAAATTCGCCTTCCTGCAATTGTGGATTGTCGATGCCGGTGCGGTCATCACGATAAATCACACGGAGTTGAAAACCATCGCGCGTGAGTTGGCTCACGTTCAGGTTATAGATGTTCTTCATCATCAGGTCCCACGTGGGAATGATTTTTCCTACAGGATCTTTGATGCTGATCTTGCGCGGGCGCAACATTTTTAAATACACCACTTCATCTTCGCGCTTGGTGGAATAATCCTCGGTAAGCTCGCCCACTTTATACACGCGGCCATTGTAGGTGTATTCATAAGCAACCGCGAGCACTTCATCATTTTGAAGCTTGCGCTGAAGGGTGAGGTAGCCCAATTCTTTGTTGAAGGAAAATTCGCTGGGGGCAAGTTTTCTTGCGCTGGTGATCGTTTCAAAGTCGGTACCGTTCACCAATCCCAAGGTCTCCAATGCTTCGTTGATCCCATCCGAGGGTGCCGGACTGGGCAATTTGGAAAACAGGTCGTTGGCCAAATTGGATGTGGGCGATTGGGGCGCAACATTCGACACGAGATTTTTGCGATATCGTTTATCCGATTCGCCCAGGTCCATAAAAGCGACCAAGTTGCGTTGGGATTGTGTATCGTTTTGGCGGTTGAGCATATATACTTCCACGCGCGTAACGTTTACGCCCGAAGTGATTTGCGGCAATGTGCTCAACCAGGTTTCGAAGTTGTCGCGAAAGAAATGCCCCAGAAAAAAGTGGCGGTTTTCATCGTAGTTCGATCCCACTATTTCAAAGGGCCTGCCCTGTGCTGCCCCGTTGGTGCTTCCCGCCACTTTCAATGACGATTGCTTGCCGCGCTGCGTGGTGGCAATGGTGGTAACGAACATTTTTCCAAACTGCATCTGTGCTTTGATGCCAAAAAGGTTTTGCGAGCCGGTGATCAAACTGTTGTTCAACGGCAAACTAACATTACCAATTTCCAATTTTTTCAGGATGTCCTCTTTGAAGCCGGTGTATTCCACTTTCATGTTGTTTTGAAAGTCGAAGGAGTTGTTGTTGTCGAAGTTGGTTGTCACCGAAAGTTTCTCACCAATTTTTCCCACCACGCTCAGGTTTATCTGCTGGTCGAATTCAAAGCCACCATTGCGCTGCTGCCGTATGGGAATGCTTGGGTTTTCTATTTTTTGAAACTGGGCCCCAAAATCCAAATTGACATTACCGCGTGGCACCAACTCCACATAGCTTCCACCAAAGATGCGGTCCAGCACCGGACTGATATAAATTTTTGGTATCAGGTTGCGTCCGCTCACGGCACTCTCGCCATCCAATGCTTTGCTGCGTGTTTGCCAATAGCTGCGCCTGATGACGCGGTCTTGTTGCGCGCTGAATTCCTCAAACGACATGCTGGAGTTGGGCCTAAAAAAAACACCACCAATTTTTTCTGAGATGATATAATTCCTGCCCGTGTCGATGGTGATTTCCGGGGCTATGCTTTTCGGGTTCTTTAAATAGAGTGGCGAAAAAGTAGAGTAGTTTGAGTAGGGATCGCCATAGCGGTCGCGCAAGCGGAACGATGGCCGGTAAGGACTAATGGCTTTGGTGGTGTCTATGGCCGAGCGTACGGTGTCGCGCTGTTGCGCACTGGCAACTGGGCCGGAAAATATTGCGATCAGGCAAATAACAAATCCGGGAATGAACTGAATCTTCCTTGTAATTTTCAATCGGGGTTCAGGCGTTTTTAAGTGCTTGCTTTACCAGCTCTTCTAAACTTATTGAAGTTCCCATCCTTTTCAGAACGGTGTCTATACTTTTTTCTGCTGCCGGTTTGGCTATACCGAGAGTCGTTAAGGCAGTTAACGCCTCGTTGCGCATGGTATTGTGCGCCATCCCAGGTTTTGATGGCTCTTCATCGCCCATGTCCCTTCGCATTTTATCCTTCAGTTCCAATATAAGGCGCTGGGCAGTTTTTCCTCCTATTCCTTTCACGGCCTGCAAGGTAGCAGCATCTTCGCGCACAATGGCCGAGCGCAAATCGGCCGGGGGCAAATACGAGAGCACCACCAATGCCGTGTTGGGCCCCACACCGTTTACCGAAATCAGTGACAGGAACATTTTTTTTTCGGCCTCTGTGGCAAATCCATAAAGCACATGGGCATCTTCGCGCACGTGCATATAGGTGAACACTTTAAGGTCTTCACGGTCTTTGATTTCCGAAAAAGTATGGAGGGAAATACTCAGTTGATAGCCCACACCGTTCACTTCCATCTGAACAAAATTGGGCTCCTTATGGACGAGCTTTCCTTTTAGGTAGGCGATCATAAATTGCAAAAAAAATAAAGCGCAGTTTACGAGGATTTGGGGAGGGAAGCAAGAGGGTGTGTTTGTGAATGGGAACTGCATTTCAGGCGAACGTTTTTCACGCAAAGGGCGGGGACGGAAATATTCGCAGGCGATTAAACGCAAAGGGCGCGGAGGGAATGCGTGAAGTTTTCGCACTTAACCCCTCTGCATATCTCTGCGCCTTTGCGGTTAAATTTTCAGGCGGACGGGTTTCACGCACAGGGCGCGGAGGAAAATATTCTCGGACGGATTAAACGCAAAGGACGCGGAGAGGAAGTATCTCTGTGGTTAATTTCACAGATGCTCATTCCTCTCGTGCAACTGCGCATCCACCACGGCAATGGCGGCCATGTTGATGATGTCGCGGATGGAACTGCCAAGTTGCAAAATGTGCACGGGTTTTTTCATGCCCAACAAAATTGGCCCGATGGCCTCGGCCCCACCAATTTCCATCAGCAATTTATAAGCGATGTTGCCCGCTGCGAGATTTGGAAAGATCAACGTGTTGGCACCTTTTTCTGCCAGCGCGCTGAACGGATAAATTTCTTTCTGCAATTCTGTATCAAAGGCAACGTTGGCCTGGATTTCGCCATCCAAAACCAAGTCAGGATATTTTGCTTTCGCCAACTTCACGGCTTTGTTTGTTTTGTCGGGTATCACTCCTTTGCTACTGCCAAAGTTGGAATAGGACAGCACCGCCACGCGTGGTTCGATGTCAAAGAATTTCACACCGCGTGCAGCCAGCCCAATAATTTCCACAAGCTCTTCGGCAGTGGGGTCTAAGTTTACACTGCAATCGGCAAAAAATAAATTTCCTTTTTTGTTCATAACAATGTACATGCCTGCCACGCGGTTCACTCCTTTGGCCATGCCAATGATTTGCAGTGAGGGCAATATTGTTTTCGGATAATCTTTGGTGAGGCCAGATACGAGTGCATCGGCTTCGCCAAATTCTACCATCATGGCGCCAAAGGCATTGCGGTCGCGCATTTGCCGCTCTGCGTCTTTGAGCGTGATGCCCTTGCGCTGGCGTTTTTCATAGTAGGCTTTTGCATAGCGCCCGGTGCGTTCTTTTTCTTCGCGCGGGTCCACAATTTTACATTCGCCCAACTCAAGGCCATGCTCTTGTATCAGTCGCTCTATATCCACCCGGCTGCCCAATAAAATTGGATGGGCAATTTTTTGATCTTGAAGCACCTGTGCCGCTTTCAAAATTTTTGGATGGTCGGCTTCTGCGAAAACAATTTGCTTGGGTTTTTGCTTGGCAAGATCAATGATGCGCGAAGTAAGTTCCTGATCAATGCCGATACGCTTCAACAATTGCTGATGATACAAACCCCAATCGGTAATCGGGTTCTTTGCCATGCCTGAGTCCATCGCAGCTTTGGCAACGGCCGGTGAAACGGTGGTGATCAATCGAGGGTCCAAAGGTTTTGGTATCAGATAATCCCGACCAAATTGAATGCGGTCAATACCATACGCCTGAAATACAATATCGGGCACGGGCTCTTTGGCAAGGTCTGCGAGCGAGTGCACCGCAGCTAATTTCATTTCTTCATTTATTTCGGTAGCGCGAACATCCAATGCACCTCTGAAAATATAGGGGAAGCCCAACACGTTATTGATCTGATTAGGGTGATCGGAGCGGCCTGTGCCCATGATCAAATCAGGCCGCGTTTTCTTGGCGAGGTCATAAGCGATTTCAGGGTTGGGATTGGCGAGGGCAAACACGATCGGGTCTTTGGCCATGGTCATGATGTCCTCCGGTTTCAAAATATCCGCCACCGATAAGCCAACAAATACATCGGCCCCAGCCACAGCTTCTTGCAGTGTTTTTATTTTTCGGCTGGTGGCAAATTCTTTTTTGCTGACATCTAAATTTTCCCTGTCCAAATTGATCACGCCTTTGCTGTCGCACATGATCAGGTTTTCTTTTTTCAAACCGAGGGCGAGGTAAAGTTTGGTGCACGATACAGCCGCTGCGCCCGCGCCATTTACCACCAACACAATTTTTTCGATTTTCTTGCCCACCACTTCAATGGCATTGAGCAACGCTGCACTAGAAATGATGGCTGTACCATGCTGGTCGTCATGCATGATGGGGATGTTCATCTTCTCACGCAACTCGGTTTCAATTTTAAAACACTCGGGTGCTTTTATGTCTTCTAAGTTGATGGCACCAAATGTTGGTTCGAGGGATTTCACAATTTTGATGAATGCATCGGGGTCTTCTTCATCGATTTCAATATCAAAGCTGTCGATGCCCGCATATTTTTTAAAGAGCACTGCCTTGCCTTCCATCACAGGTTTGGAAGCTTCGGGCCCAATGTTGCCCAACCCCAGCACAGCGGTGCC
>JANOQB010000152.1:0-3010 GCA_031422215.1 Cytophagales bacterium
TTTGCAAACAAGATTGTTCCGAAAATCAGGATTGATTTCATAACAATGATGGGTTGTAACTTCTAAAGTAGTATTTTTCTGTTCCGGGTTTAAGAAACCGGTCAGTTTATTTTTTAAAGAATTGGAAGAAGGTACAATGACAGAATTGAGTGAGTCCTAAAATTCTTTCTTCACGTGAAAGAAGAAGCCATTTGTCTTTTCTCGTGTGAAGGTATATTCAAACCGCAGCACGGCATCATAGGCAGTAACAATATCCAGGCCTGCCCCGGTGCCTATCAACATCCGGTTCGACAATCTTGTGTTCAGGAGGCGTTCCTCGTAATAAGGATAATTTTCTACATACCCGACATCGATATTGCCCTTCAAATAAATGGCAATGGGCAGGTATCTGAATTGTTCTATGGGCATGTCATCCAACTGCCAAGCGCGGGAGAATATTTTCTTTCGCAACGTGGTTTTGTTCAGAAAGAAAGTGGGGCCTTCAATCACATATACCTCATACCCTTTTACAAATTGCTTGCGGTAACCGAGTGCACTAAAGAAAGTATAAGGCTGCGAAGCAGGCGCACTTAAATAGGCGGACGTGAAATTGGATAAGTAGAAATTTTTTCCAAGGTCAGAAAATTTCGCATACGTAAGGTTAAGTTCCCATTGGTTCACCTCCTTGTTTATGTACAATCCACTTTGCTGGGCAAAGGCTGTAAATTGATATCCTTTGAGTGGGTATGCTACCACATCGCGGTGTTCGGAACTGAATGTATAAGTCACTGATCCGAACTGTTGATCCACTTCCGAATTGCCATAGAAATTTGGATTGAGGTAAGCGACCGTATCGACCACCTTGTTGTTTTGATAAGAAAAACTAAGTGAATGAGTTTCATAAAAAGATTTTCGGAATGTGTAAGACACGTTAAACCCTTTTGATACTCGGAGTGTTTTTCTGCCTTCCAAAAATTCTAGTTTGTGATCATCCGTTAGGTAGGCTAAGTTTTTTGGTTCACTGTAGTTGAAATCGAAAATGAGCCCGTGTCGTTGTTTTGGGTCGATGTTGGGTATTCGATAACTGAGTTCAAACCTTCGGGTAAAACCAAACTGTGCAGTGAGCCTCAACGTTTCGTTGCGGCCGCGGAAATTATTTTTGTATAAGCGCAAGCCATAGTTGATCCTGCCGAAATCATGATTGTAGTTTTGCCACCACTCATTGATGTTCCTATCCGACAACTCAAAAATGGGAACAGGAAACGTGTACCACCGCTCGTTCACTTCCACTAAAAGATCGGCTTGGTTTGCACTTAGTTCCAGCCAACGAATAGTGACTGTGTTGAATAGCCTAAGATTATAAATCTTGCGTTGGTCCAGCATCAAAACCTCATCAATCCTTTTTGAACTAATTGTGTCGCCTGGTTGCAAACTTAGCTCGCGCGATATGATGCGTCCGCGTGTTATTTTGTTTCCGATGATCAATACACGATTGATCGAAATTATCCTGTTGGGAAGTGTATCGGTTTTGGTTTGGGCAAGGGTGTCGGTTGCTGATTTCTGTGCTCTGGCCATGCCGCCCAGCACTAACAACAATACCAACAGGAGAGCCCTTACTTTATGTATTCGAGTTAGTTCAATCAACTTGGCTTTGAATTATTTGCTGTGTGATTCCGGTAAGACCAAATTAGGATGAGCACTCCGGCAATGACCAGCGGGATGCTGAGGATTTGGCCCATGTTGATGGGAAGTTGATCTTCGAACGAAACCTGATTTTCTTTTAAGAACTCATAGGCAAATCTCAAACTCCACAGCACGATCATAAATACGCCAAAGATGCGGCCCGGTGGTAAATTTTCTTTGTCCTTGTTCCACATCAGGAACAGGGCAACAAAAAGTATCAGGCAAGAAATTGATTCATAGAGTTGTGCCGGGTGCCGGGCTACACCAAACGTGCTTACTTTGGCGGCCAGGTTGCCAGAAGTTTCCGTAGTGAGTTGATACTTTAAAGCTCCTGTAGCCGGTTCGTCAATAAATTCTTTGTAATAATTTAAAAAATATTTCACATCACCTTGAAGAAAATTGGCGGCTGCATCGTTGGTGGTGCCGGGCTTAAAGAAAACATATAGGTTGATGGGCACTCTTCCGTTGGCGCCTTCGGGCAGGTCTAAATCTTTTTCAACTTTTATGGACTCAGCAGGATTGGATTGAACGCGATAGTCCAGCAAGCCTTCAGTCACCTTATTGACAAAAACTACGCTGAAAGGATTATTGCTTGGCTTGCCGATAATCTCTGAATTGAAAAAATTTCCGAAACGGATCAAGGCAGCGGTCAGTGCCACTAATATTACGATGCGATCGAGCACTTGGAAATAGCTTTGACCTGGTTTTTTTTTCCGGCTGTATAACCACAGCGCAAAAAGTATCCCAATGGCAGCACCATGGCTGGCCAAACCCTGATACCCTGTAAACTTAAAGGGAGAAAATTCAAATGGGAGAATTATACTCAATGGGTCGGTAAGGAAAAGTTCGGGCTGATAGAACATCACGTGGCCGAACCGCGCACCAACAATGGTGGCCACCACCATGTAAATGGTAAGTGTGTCCACATCTTTTTCGGGCTTGCCTTCTTTGCGGTGCATGTAGTAGAGTATTTGCTGGGTTATCAAAAAACCAAGCATGAACAAGAGGCCGTACCAGCGAAGAGAGAATGAACCGATGGAGAAAATCTCAGCGCTTCCGTTCCAAATAATATAACTGATCATAGATGTAAATATAAAAGGCCTGGAAACACCGGGCCCGAACCGCAAATATAAGCACTAATGCCTGATGCCCCAATGCCTGTTTCCTTGATTGAGGCGGGTCTATTTCACCAGATTAGTTGAAGACCCAAATCCTTGTATAAGGAAAAATTAGAATCTTTGGAGATAAGATGAAAATTGACTGACAAGACTAAGGGCATCCTAAGAATACTTCATGCGCCTAAAAATTCTTCTGTTGTTATTTTAAAGTCTTTGGAAAATTTAACTTT
>JANOQB010000153.1:0-4948 GCA_031422215.1 Cytophagales bacterium
GGGCTTTTTTGGAACCACAGCCGATCAGCAGTGCCAATGAAAGCGCAATACAAATAGTTTTCATAACGGGGATTGTTGACTTTGTTTTCATTACTTCAAATCTAATGATTTCTTTTTTCTTGAAAGGTAGGCAATCCTTTGAAATTCATCAGCTTTCTTAAAGAGTTCAATATATAAAGTAAAGCAATAAAGACATAATCTAAATCACAACAATATCGAAAGCAAAAGTAGTTATAGTAATGTCTGCAGATTCTTCACGAAGAAAAATAACTTCGCGGTTGGTGGGTAGCCACAAAAGTAAGTTTGCCTTTTAGCGAAAGTTCTTTGTTTTATGTGGTGTGGATTTTTGCCAATTGCTCCACTTTTTTTTTCAAGTACTCCTTGCTTACATCGGCCTTGTCCCTTAGTTCCAATAGAAAAGTGTTGAGTGAGCCGGTTTCAAACCCAAGCCTCTTGCCCATAGTAAGACAAAGTTGTATTTCGGTTGGCAATACTTTTCCGTCTATCAGTATTAACGAAAGGATGTTAGCCATATAATCTATCCGGTCGTGCTCTTGTAAATTTTCGAGGGTTATAATAGGATATGGTTCTGCAATGATCTCAGCGATTGAGTCAAAGGGTAATATTGTGGCGCAAACACACATCATAGATGAATGAAAGCTCACGTATATCAAAGTCTTTGTCCACATTGGCCAATTGCGACAAAACATGGATTTTATTTTTTAATACTTCGTTCATTTTTCTTTTGATGATATGAATGATTTTTAATCGAGGCGTCAGTGCCATCTATTCAGTCAAGCCAACACGGACCCGTAAAATATTGTCACATCTTGGGCAGCGATTTGCCTGAAAATTCAAATACATGCTTTTCAGCATCTAAATCAGTTGAAGGTGTTTCGTCTGTTGTTTGTATTTTTAATGCCTCCATGGTGCTTTTAGTTTATAAGGGTTTTAACTATAAAAAATGATGTCAAGTCGTTTATTTTCTGAAAGTGGAAATCAATTTTGTTCCCGGTTTTTTTTACGATGTCAATAAAGCCCAAGCCAGCGCCTCCTTTTTCGGAAATGCGGCCCTCCAACATTTTTTGTTTGTAGTAGGCTTTTATTTCTTCATCGTTCATACCGTTTACTTTGGTCAGCATACCAGTCAGGTCTTCAATTTTGGTGTTGGCCACCGGGTTGCCCGTAATAACAAAAATGCCATGATCCGATTTGCTAACCATTAATATTCCGGTGCCGGGTGTTTCGGGTTCGCCCGAATCAATGTTATAGGAATGGCGGCTTGTGTTCTGGAGGCATTCAACCATCACATGATAGACCCGCTTCTTTATAGGCAGACTGGCTTGGGTATCTTCATCTAAGTTCTTTTGCGCCCTGGTAGTAAAAGCTTTCGTGATATTCTGGTTTACCTCGCCTTCATAAACCAGCATGATCCGGTTGTTCACAATATTGGTATGGATTTGATAAACAAATTCCATCAGCTTAAGGCCCATTTATATGTAGTTAAAATTTTATCCCTACTATTAAGAGCAAGCAATCTATTTGTTTGCCATCTCCATTCCAGGTGTCATAGGCGTGGCGGATTTTATCATGCTGTTCGGCATGGGAAATTGTATTTTTTCAAGTTTGAAGTTAGTAATTCCTGGGTCATGTTTTTTTCGCGATTTTATTGCAACCACGTTCGTGTCCATTTTTGGCAATTCAAATGCAATGTCCTTTTAGGATTTACAAAAATATAGCCAGCGTACTTTACGTGAAATAAGGATGACCAATTGAGAATTAATTGAGAATAGTTATTTTAGCAATGGTTTTTCCTCTCGGCACCTTTCAGATAAAGGGCAAAGTAGCATTTCATTTAGATGAATTGCAAAGGGGCGCATCGCATCATAACATTCGACCCCGCTACGGGTACCTGGTATGGCACATTTCCAAATTGGGATAGAAAGATGTTGAAAATCTTATATAGGTTTGTGCCACCAAAAATTGGATGTTTCGGACGGTTTTTGGCCTATCGGAAACCCCGTACGATAGTTTTCCCAGCGGTGGGTTGAGGTTTTCATTAATAACCCAAAGCAAAAGACTGGATCAAATTCTAAAATCAATATGCGCATATCAATAATCCCCTTTTTCCTACTCATTTGCACTGGCCTTCAGGGGCAACAATCGCGCACCCACGCCACTAACAACAACGCCTGGCTGATGTATTTTGGCAACCACAAAACTTCGGACCACTTTGGCGTTCATGCCGAATTGCAGTGGAGGCGGCATGATTTTCTGACCAATGACCAACAGTTGTTATTGCGCATGGGCCTCGATTATTATCTCAAAGACAATAGCCGCTTCACCGTTGGCTATGCCTTTGTGGAAACCTATCCCTATGGCGATTTTGCTGTTGCCAAGGCTTTCCCCGAACACCGGATATGGCAGCAGTTCACCACCTCACAACAGCTGGGAAAAATTAAGTTGGCTCACCGCTATCGGCTGGAGCAGCGCATGATAGGTAACTCATCCACATGTAAATTTATCAAGGGGCGTTATTAAAACCGTTTCCGCTATATGGCCAAAGCCACCATTCCCCTTAATCCAACATCTAAACATCCATTGTTCCTGGCAATGTATGACGAAGTATTTGTGAACTGGGGCAAAGATGTAGCCTACAATATTTTCGATCAAAACCGTCTCTATGGTGCACTAGGTATAACCCTTTCTCCCAAAACAAAAATTGAGGTGGGGTTCTTGTTCCAACTTATACAATTGCGCAGCCTGGCCAACTCCACTATATCTCCTCAAAATAGAATAGAAGATAACTATACGTTTCAATTGGGTGCTTTTCAAAATCTGGATTTTAGAAAAAAGGAAAAGTAAGAAGAAGTGGCTTACGCCCCACACTATAAATATTCTATGCATGCAATGAGAGCTATTGGCTTAATCATTTTTTGTTCTTCTGGCCTTTTGGCTTGGCACGGGCAAGCCCAACCCGAAGAGCCTTCGCCCCTAAAAGCCAATCGGCCCGGAGTATCCGAATCTCCCGGTCTGGTAATACCCGGTGCCTTGCAAATTGAAACCGGATACAGCCTTAGAAAAAACAAAGCCCTTGGCATAGAAACATTCAACTACATCTACAATACATTAACCCTCCGCTATGGGGTAAGCAAACATTTCGAACTTCGTCTGAGAAATGATTACCTGGGAAACCGCGAGATTGATCCTAACAATACTACAGTCAATACGGTAAATGGTTTCGGCCCCCTTTCTCTTGGTGCCAGCATTCAAGTGAGCACTCAAAAAGGAATTTTGCCCGATGCGTACTTCATTTCCTCCCTTCGATTTAAAACTGGTGCTTCAGAATTCAGGCCCACCTATACATCGCCAGATATGGTATTGGCACTCGGCCATTCCCTCAACGAAAAATGGTATATGACAAATCACATCGGTGCAGCCTGGGATGGCCGATCGCCCGATGCCATTTTTGCCTATGTACTTTGTTTCGATATTGAGCTGAATAATAATGCCAGTTGCTTTGTAGAGTCGTATAATTATTTTAAGAACAAGAGCCCCGCACAATTTAATTGGGATGCAGGATTTTATTATCGCATCACGGCTCTCATTCAATTAGACGTATCGGTAGGCACAGGCATTTCGGCAACTGCCGAAGATCTTTTTCTGGATGGTGGCATTACAGCCAGACTATTTAAGTAATTTTATTTTGTCCATCTCAAATTAGTTCATCTATTTTTAAACATGAGCAGTAGTAAAGAAGCCCGATCAAACATAGGCTGTGCGCTTCTTTCCTTCATTTTTATTTCTTTAAGCATTTCCGTGTTTGCTCAGGAAAAGCAAACACTTGAGTTTCTGGTCGGTTCAAAAGATCCAATTTACCTTGAATCAAAGCCAATGATTTCGAGCGATGGCTCACAGCTCTATTTTATCAGGAGCCGATTCCACGGCACTGACTATGGCGAGGAGCAGGATATTTGGATAGCGGATTTTAAATTTGATGGGGCAAGCCCCATGCTGCGAAGCCTCGGCCCAAGCATCAATAGATTTAAACAGAATAGGTTGGCCGGCATTAGTGCCAACGGGCAGGAGATGATTGTAGTGAACGATAAATTTGACAACGCCCCGTTGGTGAGATTCAGACAAAGAAACGGAAAATGGAAGACCGTGGAGGAAATTATCATTCGGGATTTTTATGATATAGGCAACGAAAGAGACTTTCATTATTCTTTCACAGAAGAAGTCATTTTAATGTCATTGAAGCAAAGTGACCATGACCATGGGCAAGATATGTTTGTTTCCTTTCCACAGCCCGACAACAAGTGGAGTAAGCCCATGAACTTGGGCACTATGGTAAATTCCACCGGGGATGACACCGCACCCTTTTTGGCGACCGATGGGCGAGGGTTGTTTTATTCTTCCACGAAGGCAGGAGGGGAGGGCAAGGCCGATATTTATTTCAGCTATCGACTGGATGATTCCTGGAACAATTGGTCGGCACCGGTAAACCTGGGCAACACGATCAATTCAAAAAATGATGAGAACTATATTTCAGTGAGCAAAGATTTCAAATTCATTTATTATGATTCTCATTCACCTATAGATCAGGATAAAACCATATATAGGAGCCTCCTTCCAAGCCATATTATTGATGAGCACGTGAAGCAAAGACGTGAATATGGCGATAGGCAAAATGCCAATCAACCAACAGCACTTCCGGAAGCAGATGTCCCCTATCAATCGCGGTTAAGGCATCGGCTTGGCAGGCATGTGAGCACTACGGGACAGTTCACTCAAGTTTATCAATATCAAAGTGCTTTAAAAAACGCAAAATACTCAGGACCAGTAAGTATTTCGGACAAGCCAGATGCGCAAGCTTTAACCATGCTCACCATTCATAGTATGTTTAACCTGTGGAGAAACAATGAAATATTGATCAGCCCTGAAATAC
>JANOQB010000154.1:0-2542 GCA_031422215.1 Cytophagales bacterium
GCGGCACCACATCTTTTTGTCCGCGCTCAATCAACATGCGTTGCGCATGCATGCGCCAAAACATATTGTCGCTTTTAAGTGCGGCCAACAATGCGTTTGCATCGTTCATCGAGAGCGACATGGGCTTGTATGCGGGTGCATTTTTATATGACACGCGATACAATCTTCCATGTGTAAAATCGCGGAGGTCGGTTTGATAGGCATTGCCCGGCCCGTTGTCAAATCCTTTGGGCACGGGATTATGCTGGATAATGTAGCTGTACCAATCGGCCACCCACACCGCGCCATCGGGACCTGTTTCGGCAAACACTGGCGAGAACCATTCATCGGCACCAGCCATCAAGTTGAATGCTTCGGCATCATAAAAATCAGTTCCATTCTTCACCATATTATTTTGATGGAGGACGTGGCCCGTGGGCTCGGCAACAAACGCGATGTTGTTCCAATATTTTTTTGGGAAGGCGCGGGCCGTGTAAAAATTATGTCCCGCGGCTGCGGTGAATCCTCCGAAGGCATCCACTTGTCTTACCTTTTCGGTGATGGGTTTCATGTCGCGGTGCGTGTCGGTGCTGCGGCTTCCATTGTCAATCATGTTGGCCGAATTGAAATAGCGGTGCGGAATGGCCATGTACCATCCGTGCGAATTGTTGGCGGTGGAGCCAAACACATCGTTGGTTTCATTGAAGGCAAAGCCCCAGGTGTTGTTCGATGTGGTCGTCATCCATTCCATCTTGCTGCCATCGGGCTTGAACCGAAAAAATGCCTGACCAAATTTTAATGAGTCTGTCTCCGGCAATTTTCCTTTGAAGCCTGAGTAACCCACGCATCCCCAAATCCAATTATCAAATCCATAGCGCAGGCTGGAAGGGCCAGCGTGCGTATCGAACGTGCCGAAGCCAGTGAACAAAACTTTTTTCACATCGGCTTTGTCATCGCCATCGGTGTCTTTCAAAAACAACATATCGGGTGCTTGGCTCACAATCAATCCGCCATTCGCGAAAACCATTCCGGTGGGGATGCTCAAGCCATCGGCAAAGCGCGTGAACTTATCGGCCTTGCCATCTTGGTTGGTGTCTTCACAAATCAAAATGTAATCGCTGCCGCCTTCGGGCTTGCGCTCGTTGGGATAATCTTTGGTGATTAGCAGGAACAGACGGCCACGCTCATCCCAACTCATTGCTATTGGGTGCATAACATTCGGCTCGGCCGCAAACAATTCCAAAGTAAAATCAACAGGCACTTGAATATGTTTCATGGACTCCTCGGGCGACAAGGGCAATTGCTTCAATTGTTCACCGGGACGCCTCTCGTAGTTGGGAAGTTTCGCTCCTTGAAATTCAAAAGGCTTTGGGTTTCGCATTTTAAATGAAGCGAGGGAATTGTCGTTCACGCTCCACAAAATCGCGTTGTAAATCAGTTCTTGAAATCCTTTTTGTTCCCAAGTCCGTTCATCGTGGCCATAAGCGGTGTAGAAAACTTTTCCTTTGCCGTGTGTCCGTGTCCAAGTGTATGGTTCTGTTTTAGAATCGGGTTTGTCTTTTGTTTGGTCGGATTTTATTTCGCGCACAGCAAGAATATTATTATCAGGCTGCAACTGACTGTGCAGATATGTTTCGTCAAAGGCGGTGAAAGATTTCAAACCTTGCATGATAGGATGGTTGGCCTGCACCGTTTCGGTCTTGATGGAGTCCATCGTGTGCCGCCAAAATTGTCCGCCCACGAGCTTCACATACTCTTGCGAATTTCTAAAACAATACGAAGCACAATGGATGGGGAGAAATCCTTTTCCCGAAGCCACAAAATCGAGCAATGCTTTTTCTTCTGCGGGCGCAATCTCATCCCAGTTTGCATAAATCATCAGGGCATCATATTTATTGAGCGTCTCCGTGTTCAGGTCTTCGCGCTTGTCGGTGTAAGTAAAGTTTATCCCTTTCGGTCCGAGGGCAGCCATCAATGTTGGCAAGCGGTCAATGGGTTTGTGGTGGCCTTTGTCGCCTAAGAATAAAATTTCGAGGCGTTTGGGCTGTTGGGCGAGGAGTGAGGTGGGGGCGAGGAGGAGTAAACTAAATAGGATTCTTTTCATGTTGGTATTTGAATTAGAATTAATGTTGAAGCCGAAAGTTGTAATAATTTTTCTTTTGAATCGAAGTTTGAGAAGCCCAACGGGCAGAAAGTTTTGTAAGAGGAAATCAAAGGGCTCTATTCTGCATTTTATGGCGGGAATGTTGGATAACCACAAGCCTTCACAACCGATCGAACAAAAGCCCATCGGGCTGATAGTTTGGTAAAATTATAGTGCAATGATAGCGTAAGCCCCATCGGGGCGGCATTTTATTCAGCTCATTCTTAATCATAAAACTCAAACAAGTATTTTGCATCGTAGTCCACTTCAAAATCGGCAAGCATTTTCAGATACTCT
The DNA here is from genome assembly GCA_031422215.1 of Cytophagales bacterium. Lineage (GTDB taxonomy): Bacteria > Bacteroidota > Bacteroidia > Cytophagales > Cyclobacteriaceae > ELB16-189. The sequence continues at coordinate 2,420 of JANOQB010000154.1, forward strand.
TCCCTGAATGTTTTTGTTCGATGATGCTCTTCCTGATTCATAATGTATTTGATAACCGTGTCGCGTTGGCTCTTGGAATAAGAAAATGCTCCGAACCCATCCTGCCATTGAAACTTGCCTTTA
>JANOQB010000155.1:0-9389 GCA_031422215.1 Cytophagales bacterium
TTTGGATTTATGATTTAAAATTTATGATTTACTCGACTGAGATTTTGGTTGTGACTTCTTTCGTGACATTGTCTTGGTTGATGCTGTGAAGATGGCAATAAATTCGTCAGACTCTTTTATTAAAAACAATAACTCATTGTCACTTTGTTTGAGCAGTTCAGTATCAGAGATAAATGTTAGCCAAAAGTTACTTTCATCAGCCTCTTCCAATACTATTTTTAACTTATTGGTAAAATCATCATCCGATTTTGCCCTATTTACTGCTCGATAGTTTGCTGCAACCGAAGAAGCGGATTTTAATAATTGGTAGGTAATAACTTTTGATGCTTGAGAGTATGGAAGTCTATTCATTAGCTTAAAAACCCTTATCGCGAATTCTCTTGTCCTTCTCTGCAACTCAATCTTATCCATAAAGTGATTTTGGATTTATGATTCTGGGATTATGATTTAATTATTGCTTGCTTATTTAAGCAATAAATCTCAATTCAAATCGAAGCTCTATCCAAATCAAAAATCTAAAATATCAAATCTCAAATCTAATATCTCACATCCTAAATCTTAAATCATTGCTATAAACTGATCAAACAAATATCTCGAATCATGTGGGCCGGGTGAAGCTTCGGGGTGATATTGAACTGAAAAAGCATTCTTGCTTTTCAGGCGGATGCCCATGATGGTGTTGTCGTTGAGGTGCACGTGCGTGACTTCCACATCAGGATTTTTATCAATGTCTTTTTCGCTCACTGCAAAGCCATGATTCTGGGAAGTCATTTCACCCAACCCGGTGATCAGGTTTTTTACAGGATGGTTGAGCCCCCGATGGCCGTGGTGCATTTTATAGGTAGAAATACCTGCCGCCAAAGCAAGCAGTTGATGGCCCAGGCAAATTCCGAATACTGGTTTATTGGAACCCAACATTTCTTTCACTGTTGTAATGGCATAATCCATCACCGAAGGATCGCCCGGTCCATTGGAAATAAAATAGCCATCAGACTGCCACGCATCCATCTCTTTAAAAGGAGTTTTAGCGGGGAACACCTGAATGTAACATCCTCGCGCTGCCAAGTTTTTTAGAATACTTGTTTTGATGCCAACGTCCAAGGCTGCAATCTTTTTCGGGGATTTTGGATCACCCACAAAATAAGGTTTAGCGGTGCTCACCACGGAAGCTAACTCAAGCCCATCCATGGACGGAACTTTTTTGATTTCTTCTTTCAGTTGTTCGGGCGAAAGTACCGATGATATGATTGCATTCATGGCACCTTTGCTGCGTATGTACCGCACAAGCATCCGCGTGTCTATATCCGAAATGCCAACCACGTTGTTCTTTTCAAGATAAGTTTGCAGGCTTTCAACCGCTGTCTTTCTGCTGAACTCGTCAGAAAATTCATTCACTACAATGCCACTTATTTTGGGAGTGGCCGACTCCTGTTCTTCATTGACTGTTCCATAGTTGCCAATGTGTGCGGTGGTGTTCACAATGATCTGGCCGTAGTAGGAAGGATCGGTATAAATTTCCTGGTAGCCCGTCATGCCGGTGTTAAAACAAATTTCGCCACCGGATGTGCCCCGTTTGCCAATGGCTTTTCCTTCTATCAGAAAGCCGTCTTCAAGGAGTAAATATGCTTTGTCTCTCACTGTGTTAGGGATAAATGGTTGGCAAAAATAGTTAACGCGCAATTTTTGATCGCTATCCTTTGAATTAAAATTTAAACAACCGATTCCAATGCAATGGTTGGACAATAAAAAAGGGACTGAACAGTGTCCAATCCCTTTCCTTATTTCAAAATAAACTCATTCGCTTTTCTTTTTGGCAGCCTTTTTAGGCTTTTCTACTTCCTCAGTGGCAGTGGTTGCATCTGCTACAACTGCATCTTCCACCTTTTTGCTCCTGCGGCCCCTGCGTGTCTTGGCTTTTTTCTCAGCACCATCTTTTTTGTAGAGGTCGTTGAAATCCACCAGTTCAAACAGGCACATTTCGGCAGCATCGCCCAAGCGCACATCGCCCAATTTGATGATCCTGGTGTATCCACCCGGACGCTCAGCAGTGCGGCCTGCCACTTCACCAAATAAAGCCACTATCGACTCTTTGTTTTGAAGGTACGACATTACCGTTCTGCGCGAATGCGTGGTGTTGGTCTTTGCCTTGGTTATCAAGGGCTCAACATACTTCCTTAATTCTTTCGCTTTGGCAACCGTGGTGGTGATCCTTTTGTGAAGGAACAGCGAGGAGGCCATATTGGAAAGCAGGGCATGACGGTGTGCCGACTTTCTGCCGAGGTGATTTGTTTTTTTTCCGTGTCTCATGATTTAATCTTCTTCCAGTTTATACTTGGCTAGGTCCATTCCAAAGGTCAAGTTTTTTTCCGCTACCAATTGCTCCAATTCAGCCAGGGATTTCTTTCCAAAGTTCCTGAATTTCATCATGTCTGAAATATCCAACTTTACAAGGTCAGCCAAGCTTTTCACATCAGCAGCTTTCAAACAATTGTAGGCACGCACAGATAGGTCAAGATCGTGCAGTTGTGTTTTCAACAACTTGCGCATGTGAAGCATTTCTTCATCCACCTGCTCAACTTCGCTATCCTTGCCGGCTTCCAGTTCAATGGATTTATCTGAGAACAATCTAAAATGTTGGATCAAAATAAAGGCCGCACCTTCCAAGGCTTTCTCAGGATGGATCGAGCCGTCTGTTTCAATATCAACCAACAATTTTTCGTAGTCAGTTTTTTGTTCTACACGGGTGTTCTCCACGCTGTATTTAACATTCTTCACCGGTGTGAAAATCGCATCGATGGGGATGAATCCGAAAACCTGTTCATTGGGTTTGCTCTCCTCGGCAGGAAGGTAGCCTCTACCTTTTTCAATCGTCAATTCTATCTCAAATTGAGCCGACTCATCCAAATTGCAAATAACGTGGTCTGCATTGAGTACTTCGAAGGATGTGGTAAACTTAGCAATGTCGCTGGCCTTAAATTGCTTTTGCTTTTTGATGGTAACAGTGGTTTTACTATCAAAATTATCGCTTACTTTTCTAAGGCGAACTTGCTTTAAGTTCAAGATAATTTCGGCTACATCTTCCACTACTCCTTCAATGGTAGAAAATTCATGCAATACCCCTGGGATTTTAATTCCTGTGATGGCATAGCCTTCTAACGATGAAAGTAGGATTCTCCGTAGTGCGTTGCCAATGGTTACACCGTAACCTTTTTCAAGAGGTTTGAATGTGAAGAGGCCATGAAAATCATCTGATTTCTCCATCACCACTTTCTCAGGCATTTGAAATGCTAATATTGACATATGCGGTTTATTATTAGTTAAGAATTACTTAGAGTACAATTCAACTATCAACTGCTCATTGATATTTTCGGGTATATCTTGCCGAGGTGGAAGGTTGATCAGTTTACCTGACATTTCTCCACCATCCCACTCTAACCAATTGTATTTTTTTACTCCCTTAATAGATAATGAAATGGTGATTGTCTCCAATGATTTTGATTTTTCGCGCACGGCCACTACATCGCCAGGGCGAAGGAACACCGATGGGATATTCACCACATCACCATTTACGGTAATGTGCTTGTGCACCACCAACTGACGGGCTGCCCTACGTGTAGGGGCCACACCTAAGCGATACACGGTGTTATCCAATCTTGACTCAAGCATTTGAAGGAGAACCTCTCCGGTAACACCTTTTTTGCGCGATGCTTTATCGAACGTGTTTTCAAACTGGCGCTCTAAAATGCCATAGATATACTTGGCTTTCTGCTTTTCTGCTAACTGTGTGGCATATTCAGACTGCTTGCGTTTCTTACCTTTTCCATGCATGCCGGGAGGATAGTTCTTCTTTTGAAAAGCTTTACTCTCGCCAAGAATAGGCTCGTTAAACCTTCTGGATATCCTCGCTTTGGGGCCGATGTACCTTGCCATTTTCTTTAATTGTTGATTTTTAGATTTTGGATTTCAGATTTTTTAGGTCGGCAATCCCGTATCGTTACTTATTTAAAATTTTATGTTCATTTGATTTAGACCTTCAAAATCTTACGTCTAAAATCATAATTATTAATTCACTACACTCTTCTTTTCTTAGGAGGACGGCAACCATTGTGTGGCATGGGTGTCATGTCCTTAATGATCGTTACTTCTATGCCAGAGGCCTGAATGCTACGGATGGCCGACTCGCGACCGGCACCTGGGCCTTTCACAAAAACTTCCACTTTGCGCATTCCCAATTCAAACGCTTTGGTGGCGCACTCCTGGGCTGCAACCTGTGCCGCATACGGAGTGTTTTTCTTGGAGCCTTTGAAGCCCATTTTGCCTGCCGAAGCCCATGATACTACCTGACCTGCATTATTGGTCATGGCAATGATGATGTTATTGAAAGTAGCACGGATGTGGACTTGGCCAACGGCCTCTACGTTCACCACCCGCTTCTTGCTCTTGTCCTTCTTCTTTTCAACTGCTGGAGCTGCCATACTGAAGTTTATTGTCGTTTAATGATTACCCTTTAGTTGCCTTCTTCTTGTTCGCTACCGTCTTGCGCTTTCCTTTGCGAGTGCGGGCGTTGTTCTTGGTAGTCTGGCCGCGCACGGGCAATCCCTTGCGATGGCGCAGGCCTCTGTAACATCCGATGTCCATCAGTCGCTTTATGCTCAACTGGACTTCCGACTTGAGGGCTCCTTCTATTTTAAATTGCTCGGCAATGGAGGCACGAATCGCATTGGATTCCTCATCGTTCCATTCCTTTGCTTTCTTATCTAAGTTCACGCCTACTTTTGACAGTATGTTTTGGGCCGACCTGCGGCCAATACCATAAATGTAGGTGAGGGCAATTTCGCCCCTTTTGTTATCCGGAATATCAACGCCTGCAATACGTGCCATAATTATCCTTGTCTTTGTTTATACCGTGGGTTCTTCTTGTTGATTACGTACAACTTGCCTTTGCGCCTGATGATCTTGCACTCAGCGCTTCGCTTCTTTATAGATGCTCTTACTTTCATCTTATTTGTATCTAAATGTTATCCTTCCCTTTGTTAAATCGTATGGCGACATTTCCAACCTCACTTTATCGCCTGGCAAAATCCGGATGTAGTGCATCCTCATCTTGCCCGAAATATGCGACAACACTTCATGGCCGTTTTCCAACTGCACCCTGAACATGGCATTGCTCAATGCTTCCAAAATTGTTCCGTCCTGCTCTATCGACTTTTGTTTCGCCACTTGTATGAATACGCTTCTTCTAAATATTCGTGTGTTGTCAGTATTTCTGTTCTATTCTCAAATATGGCAACCATGTGTTCAAAGTGAGCCGATGGTTTTCTATCTGTTGTCCGTATGGTCCAGCCATCACGTTCCTGAACCACATTTTTTGTTCCCATGTTGATCATCGGTTCAATCGCGAAAACCATACCCGGTACTATCTTCGTTCCTTTTCCCCGCTTTCCATAGTTTGGAACCTCTGGGTCTTCGTGGAGGTTTTTGCCAACACCATGACCAACCAATTCCCTCACCACACCGTAACCAAACTGCTCTACATAGTTTTGTATCACAAAGCCTATGTCGCCTATCCGGTTCCCCACTTTGGCCTGCTCTATGCCGAGGTACAACGAATCATACGTTCGGTTTAGCAGATCAAGTATCTCTTTTTTTACACCCTCCAAAGGGTAGGTGTAAGCAGAGTCGCTGTGAAACCCATTAAAGAGCACTCCACAGTCTATCGAAATAATGTCTCCCTCTTTTAATTCATAACTTCCAGGAAACCCATGCACCACAATCTCATTTACAGAGATACAAAGTGAAGCAGGGAAGCCCCCGTAATTTTTAAAAGATGGCACTCCATGATGGTCCCTTATGTACTCCTCGGCAATTTTATCCAGCTCTTTTGTTTTCACCCCGGGTTTTATCCTAGCGGCTACTTCGGCATGCACCTTACCTAAAATTTGTGCACTGTCCTTTATGGTCTGAATATCCTTGTCCGACTTGTAATAAACCATTCCACATCAAGCCGTAGCAAACTGAGAACGTCCTTTTACCCTACCCGACTTCATCATCCCTTCATAATGCCTCATCAACAAATAACTCTCTATCTGCTGGAGTGTGTCGAGCACAACACCAACCAATATCAAAAGCGATGTGCCGCCATAGAATTGGGCAAAATTTGGTGTGACCCCCGCCAGCACTGCAAAGGCAGGCATGATGGCAATTATCGCCAGGAAAATAGCACCCGGTAAAGTGATCTTTGATAAAATACTATCAATAAACTCGGCTGTTTGTTTTCCTGGTTTTATGCCAGGAACAAAGCCTCCATTTCGTTTCAAATTATCTGCAATGTCGTTGCTCGGAACCGTGATGGCCGTGTAAAAGAACGTGAACACGAGGATCAAAATCGCGAACAACAAATTGTATTGCCACGAAGTAAAGTCTGCGAACGTTGTGCCCACATACGCACCGATGTCGCTGTCTCTCCAAATGCCGGCAAACAAAGGAGGTATGAACATCAATGCTTGCGCAAAAATGATTGGCATTACACCAGCCGAGTTCAGCTTCAACGGAATGAAGTCCCGCTTTCCACCATACAATTTATTTCCCACCACCTGCTTCGCATATTGCACGGGTATCCTTCTAACAGCCTGCGTCAAAGCGATCACACCTACAACCACAAAGAACAACGCCAGGATTTCTATGATGGTTAAAATCGCTCCGCCCATTCCCTTGCCGGTGATTTCCTGATAGAGAGCGGCTGGAAAACGAGACACGATACCAATCATGATCAGCATACTGATACCGTTTCCAATTCCTTTATCGGTAATCCTCTCGCCAAGCCACATGCAGAACATGGTGCCCGCAATTAGGATAATAATGGAAGATATCATAAAGAAAGTGCCTGGATAGAGGATCGCCTCATCGTTGATAGTAGCCCTTATATAAGCATACGATTGAGCGGCTGTTATGGCAATGGTAAGTACGCGTGTGAACTGGTTCAATTTCTTGCGCCCACTATCGCCCTCCTTTTGCATTTTGGTGAAATGTGGAACGGCCACCGTTAACAACTGAACAACAATAGATGCTGAAATGTAGGGCATGATGCCCAAAGCAAAAATCGAAGCCCGGCTGAACGAACCTCCCAACAGGGTATTCATCAAATCAAAAACACCACCTTGATTTCCGGAAAGGGCATTCGCATCCACGCCCGGAAGCACGATATAGGAACCTAACCTGAAAATGATCAGAAACCCAATGGTGTTCAGTATGCGGATCCGTAGATCCTCTATTGAAAATATGTTCTTTATGGTTGTAAAGAAGCGCTTCATTTTTTCACTGTTGTGGCGGTACCGCCTGCTGTTTCAATGGCCTTTGTGGCAGTGTCTGAAAAAGCATGTGCTTCCACATTCACTTTTGATTTCAATTCTCCACGACCTAATATTTTTATGCTATCCTTTTTTCCAACAATGCCATTCTCTACCATCAATTGCACTGTAAGCGATGATGCCTTTGTCTTTTGAGCGAGATCCTCCAAGGCGTGCAAGTTGATTGCCTTAAAATATATTTTGTTGTTGTTCTTAAAGCCAAACTTTGGTATGCGTCTTTGCAACGGCATCTGTCCACCTTCAAAACCAATTTTCTTATGATAGCCCGAACGCGACTGGGCACCTTTATGTCCACGACCAGCCGTGCTACCGCCAGAACCTTGTCCCCTTCCGAGGCGTTTATTGTTTTTTACCGATCCTTCTGCCGGTTTGAGAGTATGAAGCTTCATCTTATAATTCGGTTACGCTCACTAAGTGTTTTACTTTTTTCACCATGCCCTGTATTTGTGGCGTGTATTCCACTTCTACCGAACGGTGAATCTTTCCTTTGCCCAGACCCAATGACTGAATAGTCCTTAATTGTGTGTAAGGTCTTTTAATAGTACTTCTGGTTTGAGTGATCCTAACTTTTGCCATACCTCTTATCCGTTAAAAACTTTTGACAATGAGACCCCACGGTTGCGGGCAATAGTTTGCGGATCGCGCATAGTTGTTAATGCTTTGAAGGTTGCCTTTACCACGTTGTGCGGGTTTGAAGATCCTTTCGACTTGGCCAACACATTATGAACACCGGCACTTTCTAACACTGCGCGCATAGCACCACCGGCAATAACTCCCGTTCCTGGCGAAGCTGGCTTGAGAAGCACAAATCCACCTCCGAATTTACCAAGTGATTCATGTGGCACTGTACCTTTAATAATTGGCACTTTCACCAAATGCTTTTTGGCATCATCAATACCTTTGGTAATCGCATCGGTTACTTCGTTGGCTTTTCCCAGTCCATAACCCACTACACCATTTCCATCGCCAACCACAACAATGGCGGCAAAGCTAAACCTGCGGCCACCTTTCACCACTTTGGCTACTCGCTGGATGGCTACCACTTTTTCTTTCAGGTCGATTTCACTCGCCTTTACTGTGCTGACGTTACTTTGTGTCATGCTCTTTTAAAATTTTAAACCGCCTTCTCTGGCTCCTTCTGCCAATGCTTTGATATTGCCATGATAGAGATAACCATTGCGGTCAAAAACAATTTCTTTAACCCCACTTGCTATCGCCTTCTCGGCTACTTTCTTTCCTACATTTTTGGAGATGGAAACATTTACACCACCTTTCTTGTCGAGCTCGATCGATGAACTTGCTGTAATGGTCGTGCCTTTGGAATCATCAATGATTTGAGCATAGATAACTTTATTGCTGCGGAACACAGACAAGCGCGGCCTTGCCGAAGTGCCCTCCAACTTTTTGCGGATTCCCTTCTTGATCCTGATCCTTCTGTCTTTGATATTTGCCATGATCAACTATTATTTAGCAGCTGCTTTACCAGCTTTTCTACGAACATATTCACCCACAAACCGAATACCTTTTCCCTTGTAAGGTTCTACACTGCGCAAAGATTTTATTTTTGCGGCAACCTGCCCGATCAATTGCTTGTCAATGCCCTCCAAAGTGATCATCGGGTTCTGACCCTTTTCCTGAGTGGCCACTATCTTCAGTTCAGAAGGTATGCCCAAAATTACGCTATGCGAGTAGCCCAAACTCAAATCCAACACGTTTCCTTGTGCGGTAGCTTTGTATCCTACTCCAATCAATTCCAATTGTCTTTTGTAGCCGTTGCTCACACCTTCCACCATGTTTGAAATGAGGGAACGATATAAACCATGCATGGCCTTGTGGCGCTTTTGATCTGTGGGGCGATGTACTACCACTTCTCCATTCTCTAAAGATATTTTAAAGTCAGGATCGATGGCTTGTTTCAATTCACCTTTGGGGCCTTTCACGGTCACCTTGTGATCTGCTTCCGAAAAGGAAAACGTAACGCCTTTGGGAAGTTGGACTGGTAATCTACCTATACGTGACATG
>JANOQB010000156.1:0-2301 GCA_031422215.1 Cytophagales bacterium
ATTTATCGATCCTATATATTTTTCTTCCGTGTATTCTTGATTGATATATTATTTTAAGTCGCTGGGACTTGCATGATCCGAAGAAATTCCAATTCTTACTTTTCAAAAGCAAGCACCGTTGCTTGCGCCAACTCATCCGCGCCAAGCACAGCAAAAAATTCTTCAATAGTAGCATAAACAGAAAATGATTTTATTGGGCTTATCGCATCATCAGTTATCATCTCAATGTTGTCGGACTGAAAGCCAAATTGGTTTTTAATTTTTGCGTTGTAGCTTAGCTTAACAACACCACGCGCTCCTGGCCCTAGCGAATCGGGCACGGTCACCTGAATATACTTAGGCGACACCACCGTATCAAAATGAATGGTTTTTTTTCCTTCGTTTACGACAGCATACTCTGAGGGAGCGGATTCCTTATTGATAAAAATCTTTCCCACGTTGAATGAATTGTTTCTGAATTTCAGGCTACCATTAGATGCAGTCAACGATTCAACCTTCATGGATAATGCCGACACCACCGTTCCTTTTACTTGAAGAATGATGGGGACATTAGGAAGGTTGGTGGCTATTGTGAGTGATTTGTTAAAATAACCTGGTCGGCCTTTTGGGTCGAAGCTGGCTGCCACAAAACCCGTTTTGCCATGTGCAATAGTCTCTTTCGTCCAGTCGGGCGTGGTGCAGCCACAGGAAGCCTGAACTGAAATAATCCTTATGGGCCTGCCACTGTTGTTAGTGAAAATAAATCTATGATCGGCATTGCCATTTTGCTCAAGTATCTCACCAAAGTCATGGACCTTTTCCTGGAACAACAACGGTTCGGCCAACTGGCCAAACGAATTTGTTGAACAGGTAACATAAATGGCAATGGCAGCGATTAGTTTCATGATACGGCAAAATTACTCTTATTGAAACTATCTGCTTCAGAAAATAATTCAAGTTTCAAACAATTCCCCTAACAGATAGCGTCTTTGAAAAATTGTTTATTTTCTTTGCACTCGTTATGGCAAGAATTTTAACAGGAATACAAAGCAGCGGAAGGCCGCACTTGGGCAACTTGCTGGGTGCTATCATCCCGGCCATCAAACTTTCGCAACAACCTGGCAACGAATCGTTCTTTTTCATTGCCGATCTTCATTCGCTCACCACCATAAAAGACGCCCAGCAGCGTGTGGCCAACGTGCAAGCAGTAGCCGCAGCTTGGCTTGCGTTTGGATTTGATGTGAAGAAAAATCTCCTCTACAGACAGAGCCGCATTCCCGAAGTGTGCGAACTTGCTTGGTACCTAAACTGTGTCACTCCTTTTCCGATGCTGGCCAATGCCCACTCGTTCAAAGATAAATCGGATAGGTTGGCCGATATCAACGCGGGGCTGTTCACTTACCCAGTGCTGATGACTGCCGACATAATTTTATACGATGCCAACTATGTGCCTGTGGGGAAGGACCAGAAGCAACATTTGGAAATGGCGCGCGATATTGCAAGTACCTTCAATGCCTTGTATGGCGAAACGTTTGTGTTGCCCGAAGCAAAGATTGAACAAGAGTTGATGACCGTGCCAGGCACAGACGGCCAGAAGATGAGCAAATCGTATGGCAACATCATCGATATTTTTCTTCCCGACAAGGAACTTCGAAAACAAATCATGTCGATCGTTACTGACAGCACGGCTATGGAGGCACCGAAAAATCCCGACAAGGACAATGTATTTGCGATATTCAAATTGATAGCAACGCCAGAACAAACTGAAGAATTGTGGCAAAAATATTTGAACGGCAATTTTGGATATGGCCACGCCAAACAGGAATTGTTTGAATTGATAATCCAAAAGTTCAGCAAAGAACGGGAGGCGTTCAATCATTACATGAACAACCTCTCTGATTTAGAAAACCAATTGGTGCAATGCGAAGAAAAAGCCCGTGCCATTGCACACACGCTACTTAAAAAGGTGAGGGTGAAATTGGGATATTGATCACTAAACTGAAATTAGAAGTCAGAATCTAAAATCAGGAAGTCAGAAGTCAGAATTTAGGAATTAGGAGTTAGTATTTATGAGTCAGCAGGTTTGAATTTGTCCCGATAGCAATCGGGATTGTTTTTGAATTTGCTTTTGAATTTCTTTGAAGGCAGTATCCAGTTTCCAGAATCCATAATCTAATTTCCCCTATCCCTTTGCAGTCCAAACAACCTGTTGCTGGTCTTTTCCCACGTTTAAAATAACACGCAAGGGGTTGGGCACAATCACGAGTTTGGTGTCTTTTCCAGGTATGGAATCCACCTCCACAAAAACGCCTTCCGAATTGG